>JBCBYE010000453.1:0-4106 GCA_039816075.1 Pseudomonadota bacterium
CTGCGCGACTTCACGAAGCGCGCCTGCCAGAGCCACTTGTCGAGCCGCAGCGTCGGCGCCGGCTCCGTCACGGGCGCCCAAGCCGGCCGCCCCCGTGCGCCCGGGCGACGTGCTGACCTTCGTTCTGGGCCGACGCGTGGTGGTGGCGCGCATCCTGGCGCTGGGCCACCGCCGCGGCCCCGCGCCCGAGGCGCAGGCGCTCTACGAAGACCTCTCGCCCCCGCCGGCGTCGCGCCCCGTGTCTCCCGCGCCGCGGGAGCCCGGCGCCGGCCGGCCCACCAAGGCCGACCGCCGCGCGCTCGACCGCCTGAGGGGACATGAGGAGCCGTGATGCGCTGCGGCGCCGGATAGGGTTGCCCTGCCCGGCCGCCCTGCTAGAACGCAGGTGTCCGCTTCGGTTGACAGCCTGACGAGAGAGCCGCGCGCCATGACCTACGTCGTCATCGAAAACTGCATCAAATGCAAATACACCGACTGCGTCGAGGTCTGCCCCGTCGACTGCTTCTACGAGGGCGAGAACATGCTCGTCATCCACCCCGACGAGTGCATCGATTGCGGCGTCTGCGAGCCGGAATGCCCGGCCGAGGCGATCAAGCCGGACACCGAGCCGGATATGGAGACCTGGGTCGAGTTCAACCGCAAATGGTCCGACGCCTGGCCCAACATCACCACGCGGCGCGACCCGCCGGGCGATGCGGAGACGCATGACGGCGAAGCGGGGAAGATGGAGAAGTACTTCTCCGAGGCGCCGGGCGAGGGCGACTGACGCTGCGTCAGCGGCTTTCCTTCGCCGCGGCAGGGGGTTGAAGGCCGGCGCTGATCCTGCGGCGCTGGGAATCACCCCCGTTTTGTGTTACATATCCATTACGCATCCATAGGGATCGCCCGCAGGCGCGGCAGCGATGGCTCAGATCGCCGCGCCGAGGCTTCATCGGCGGCAGCATCGAGACGCGGACTTCGTCTTCGGGGACGGGGCCGGCTCGATCCGTCGTCGTCGGCCTGCGACCCCAAAAAGAAGGAAAACGTTCGCGGATGACCAAGACGGGCGCAAAGAAGCACGAGTTCCGGCCGAACGACTACGTGGTGTACCCCGCCCATGGCGTGGGCAAGATCGTTCGGATCGAGGAGCAGGAAGTCGCGGGCACCAAGCTCGAGCTTTTCGTGATCTCCTTCGAGAAGGACAAGATGACGCTTCGCGTTCCCACCGCGAAGGCGAACTCGGTGGGCATGCGCTCGCTGAGCTCGCCGGACATCGTGGAGACGGCTCTGAAGACGCTCAAGGGCCGCGCGCGGGTGAAGCGGGCCATGTGGTCGCGCCGGGCGCAGGAATACGAGCAGAAGATCAACTCGGGCGATCTGGTGTCGATCGCCGAGGTGGTGCGCGACCTGCACCGCGCCGAGGATCAGCCGGAGCAGAGCTATTCCGAGCGTCAGCTCTACGAGGCGGCGCTGGAGCGGCTCACGCGCGAGCTGGCGGCCATCGAGAAGATCGACGAGGCCGCCGCAGGCGCCCGCGTCGACCAGATGCTGGTGGCCCGCGCCGCCTGACCGCACGGCGCGACGCGCTGAGATGATGAAGGGGCCTCGCCGCGGCGGGGCCCTTTTCGTGCGGACGTCCAGGCGGGCGCCTCGCTCGGCCGTCGCGCCGGGCCCGCCCCAAGGCGGCCCCGGATAAAGTCCGGAGCGACCGTGGCGGGACGAGGCGCGGCGCTTGCTGAACGACGCGGTCTCACCGGCGCCGACCTCCGGCTAGACGGCGAGTGGTCGAAAGGGTCAAGGCGCGCAAGCGCCCGTGGCGCGCAGCGACCGCGCGGAGCCGGCTCGGCCTCGAGGCCCCGCCGGACCTGGCGTTGAACGCCGGGCGGCGCCCCGCCGCACGCTGGGCGAAGGTTTCCCCAAGGCCTTCTCGGCGAACTGCGAAAACACCGACCTCAACTCCAAACCCAGGAGACCGGGCCAGACGGCGAAGCCGGCCGCGCCACGAGGGGGCGTCGCATCGGAGATGCGCCTTCGGCGCAACGCCCCCGAGGGGCGCACGCCCGAGGAGACAGGCTCACTCCTCCGGCAGCTCGAAGAACCGTCGCAGCATCCGGGCGTAGACCCGCTTGAGCCTCCGCACCTCCTCCACCGGCGCGCGCTCGTCGACCTGATGCATGGTGCGCCCCGTCAGTCCGAACTCCGCAACCGGGCAGTGATCCTTGACGAAACGGGCGTCGGAGGTGCCGCCGGAGGTGCTCAGCTCCGGCCGCCGCCCGGTCTCCGCCTCCACCGCCCCGGCGATCAGGTCCGACAGCGGGCCCGGCGGGGTCAGAAAGGCCTCGCCCGATACGCTGACCGCCACGTCGATCTGCACGCCCGTCCGCGCCGTCGCCTCGGCGGCGCGGGCGCGCAGCCAGTCGGTCAGCGACGCACCGGTATGGATGTCGTTGAAGCGGATGTTCAGGACCGCCCGCGCCTCGGACGGGATGACGTTGGAGGCGGGGTTGCCCACGTCCAGCGTCGTCGGCGCCAGGGTCGAGGGCTGGAAATGCGCCGTGCCCTCGTCCAGCGGATGCGCCGCCAGCTCCGCCAGCAGACCGCATAACGCGGGCAACGGGTTGAGCGCGCGGTCGGGATAGGCCGTATGTCCCTGCCGCCCGCGCGCGGTCAGATGCGCGGTCATCGATCCGCGCCGCCCGATCTTGGCCATGTCGCCGAAGGTTTCGCGCGACGTGGGCTCGCCCACCAGGCACAGGTCCAGCGTCTCGCCCGCCTCCTGCATCCAGTCGAGGATGGCGAGGGTGCCGTCGCGCCCCGGCCCTTCCTCGTCGCCCGTGATCAGCAGCGCGATGGAGCCGGGCCGGTTCGAGCGCCCAAGCTCCGCCGAGACGTCCAGGGCCGCGGCGGCGAAGGCGGCGACGCCGGTCTTCATGTCCGTCGCGCCGCGGCCGAGGATCTCGCCGTCGCGGATCTCGCCGCCGAAGGGGTCGAAGCTCCAGGCCGCCGCGTCGCCGACCGGCACCACGTCGGTATGTCCGTTGAAGCCGAAGACCGGTCCGTGCTCGCCGAAGCGCGCATAGAGGTTGCCGACCTCGCCGCGATCCGGTCTGGCGCAGCGGAAGCCGGCGGCGGAAAGGCGCGCCTCCAGCAGCCTCAGCGCGCCGCCTTCCTCCGGCGTGACGGACGGGCAGCGGATCAGCTCGGCGGAGAGGGCGACGGGATCGGTTCGGGACATGGGCGGGCTCCTCAGACCACGGCGACGGGCGCGGGGCCGGCCAGGCGCGCCGCCTCGGCCGGATCGTGGGCAGGCTCGGCCCCGGCGCGGCGCAGCTCGTCCGCGCCGCCATAGCCCCAGGCGGCGCCGAGCGCGCGCAGGCCGTTGGCGCGGGCCCCTTCGGCATCGTGGCGGCGATCGCCGAGCATCAGGGAGCGGGCGGGATCGGCGCGGACCTGCGCGACCGCATGGGCCAGCAGCGACGGCTTGTCGGCGCGCGTTCCATCCAGCTCCGACCCGAACTGCGCATCGAGCGCGGCGTCCAGCCCGAAATGCGCGGTGATCTCGGCGGCGTAGGCCAGCGGCTTGGACGTGGCGAGCGCCAGCCGCCAGCCCTGGGCCCGCAGCGCCGCCAGCATCTCCGGCACGCCGCCATAGACGCCGTTCTCGAAGAGGCCGACCGTGGCGTAGCGTTCGCGGTACAGCGCGACGGCCCGGTCGTGGTCGGCGGCGGGCACGCCGAAATCGGCGAAGATGTCGGTCAGCGGGGGGCCCACATGGGCGCGCAAGGCGGTCTCGCCGGGCGAGGCGACGCCCATGCGCCGCAGGGCCTGATCCAACGAGCGCGTGATGCCCGGCGCGGCGTCGGTCAGCGTGCCGTCGAGGTCCACAAACGCCCAGGCGTCAGACATGGCGCGACGGCGCCCGCAGCGCCCCTCCGGCCGCCGCCCCGGCGATGCGCGCCCGCGCCGACGCCCTCCCCCCTCGCGCACGCGGGTGGGCGGGCGGGGCGTGCGCGAGGGGGGAGGGTGCCGGCGCGGCCAGGGGCGCGTCAGTCATCGAAGGGCTCCACCAGCGCCACGATGACCGCGTTCTCGTCCCGCGCACGCTCCATCAGCGCGCGCTGCTCAGC
>JBCBYE010000389.1:0-4744 GCA_039816075.1 Pseudomonadota bacterium
GCGACAGCGTCGCGCCGACGGAGGCGAAGCGGGTCAGCAGGTCGTAGTCCACGTCCGCGTCGGCGGAGACGTCGACGTTGTCGAACCCGTCGGCGCGCAGGCGCGCCGCGTCGCCGGCGAGGGGGCCCGCCGCGACGGCGTCGCCGCCCAGCAGAGCCTCGACCCGGGTGCTGTCGTCGACCACCGCCACCGCGGCGCCGAGCGAGATGAAGCCGCCGCCGCCGGCGAAGCCGACGATGGAGACGTCGCCGTCGTATTCGGCGCGCAGGTTCAGATCCGAGGCCGAGGCGCCGTCGCCGATCAGCGTGGCGCCGGCATCGACCTTGGCGAGGACGTTGGCCTGCACCGTCACGACGCCGATGCCCACGCCGATGCCCACGGCGCCCCCGGCGACGCCGCCGGCCAGCGCGTCGAGATCGAGGCCGAGGACGGAGTTCACGTCGATGCGCCGCGCCTCGATGGTCGCGCCGTCGCCGATGCGCGCGGCGGTCCCGGCCGAAAGCTCCGTCGCGTTGGTTTCCGACAGCACGCCGCCGGCGCCGGTCAGCGCGCCGCGATCCGTGCCGCCGCGGGTGGTTTCGCGCGCCGCATCGCTGAATTCGGCGGCGTCGGTCAGAATGCGATGGCTGTCGAGCAGAGCGCCGGCGCCGTCGATGTCGATCGCGACGCCGTTCAGGGCGTCCTGCCGCGTGGCGGCGAGGGCGATGCGGCGGGGGTCGGTCTCGTCCACGATGGCGAAGTAGACGCGCCCGCTGCGCAGACCGGCGATGGAGACGTCGCCGCCGGCGTCGTAGACGACGGAATCGCCGGTGCTGAGCCCGAAATCGCCGCGCAGGTCGAAGGTGTCGGCGGCGGAGTCGACGGACGAGGACGTGCCGGAAAAGGTGGGAATGGCGTCCGAGAGCGCGTGCGATCCGCCGGAGCCGCGGCTGGTCAGGTCGATGCCCTGGCCGAGGCGCGCGGCGTCGCGGCTTTCGGCCAGGCGAATGACGTTCGGCGCGTTTTCCGGATCGTCGACGATGACGAAATAGACCTGTCCGTCCACGAGGCCGCCGATGGCGGCGCCGGCCCCGCTGTCGTAGACGACCAGGTCGCCGTTGCGCAGGTCGACGTCGTCGCCCACGTCGATGGTGTTCGCGGCGAGGTCGAGATCCGCGGCGGTCCGAGGGTCGAACGACGCGGTCTGGTCGCCGCCGCCGGTCAGAGCGCCGACCAGGGCGAAGACTGTCTCGTCGGCGAAGCTCTGCACGTCGCCGTCTTCGCCGTCGAGGGCGCTGCCGGGGGCGACGCCCTGCTCGCCGCTTTCGTAATCGTCGGTGAACTCTCCGCCGACGGAATAGACGGTGATGCCGCCACCGATGCCCACCGGGCCGGCGCCGAAGGCGATGGTCTTGCTGTCCATCCGCCAGTCGGTCAGGGCGGCGACGTCCACCTCGCCCTCGGCCAGTACGCGCGTTCCGGCGCCGGCGATGGCGGCGTTCACGTCGCTTCGGATGATGCCGACGTCGACCGAGGCGCCGACGCCGCCGCCCAGGATCGCCACGCCAAGCGCGCCGGCGATGGTGGTGATGTCGAAACGGTTGAGGGCGGTGACGCTGACGCCGCGCGCGGCGTCGCCGGCGCCGCGCTGATTGATCTGCGCCCCGTCGGTGATGAGGGCGGCGACGTCGCTGTCCACGGCGTTGACGAGGATCGAGCCGGCGATGCCGAAATAGAGCCCGCCGCCGGCGCTGCCCGCCACGGCGAAGAAATCCTCGTTCGCCTCGGCCCGCACCACGACGCCCTTGACCGTGCCGCGGGCATAGGCGCCGTCGGCGCCCTGGCCGGTGGGCACGCCGGCGATGTCGGCCCCGGCGGCGCCGGCATCCACCTGAGCGCCGCCGTCGATGGCGGCGATGGTCTTTTTGCCGATGACCTTCACGCCCACCGCGCCGGCGCCGCCGCCGGAGCCCAGGCCGATGCCCACGGCGCCCGTGACGGCGAGCGAGGACGTGTCGTCCTGCGCCTGCACCGCCACGTTGTCGCCCGCCCGGACGGAGGCGTCGCCGGTGATGCGCGCGCGCGTTTCGGTGTCCATGATCGTCGCGGCCACGGAGCCGGCGATGCTGAGACCGCCCGAGCCCGCCACGCCGGCCGAGACGGTCAGAAAGCGACCGTCCGCATGGGCGGAGACGGAGACGTCCGACGCCGCCTCCACGGCGGTGGGGGCGAGGGCGGCGCCGCGGATCTCGGCCACGGTGTCGCCCAGCAGGACCGGGACGGAGGCGGTGGGAACCACGGCCGTGCCGCCGGCCAGCGCCGCCGCGGCGCTGACGTCGAGGATGTTGTAGTCGCGCCCGGCGCTGACGGTCACGTCCTGACGATCGTCCGCCGCGCCCAGAGCCTGGTTCTGGTTGATGCGGGCGCCCGCCTCGATCGCCGCGACGGTGTCGATGTCGTGCACGGCGACGGCGCCCGCCGCGGCGATGCCCGTGCCGCCCACGGCCAGGGCGCCCCCGACGATGGCGTAGTCGTTGAGACTGACCGAGGTCACCACCACGCCGCGGAACATCGCGGTGTCCGCCCGCGCGGCGTTGTCGCCGAAAAGGTCGGGATTGGAGAAATCGGCGCTGTCGAGCAGCGGAACGCCCGTGCCGCCGGCGCTGTTGAAGGCGTGCGTCACGTCGCGGGCGGAGCCGGTGTCGGTCAGATCGATGGCGATGCCGGCGAGCGCGTCGGCCTTGCTGGCGGCGAGCCGGAAGCGGCTGAGCTCTTCGACCTGGGCGAGGTCGATCGCCTCGCCGGGGACGAACTCGTCGGTGATGACCCAGTAGCGCTGGCCGTTGTTGAGACCGCCGATCTCCGACCCGCCGACGGCATAGACCACCTCCTGCCCGGTGACGAAGCCGTGGGGGGCCGAGCTGGTGATGGTGTCCGAGACGAAGTCGACGCCGCCCTTGCCGGTGAAGCCGCCGCCAGCGGGCAGGCTGCGGTCGGCGAATTCGAGCAGGTCGTCGCCGTTCTCGGCGTCGTCGCGGCTGAGGGCGAGGCGGAAGGTGGTGTCCTCCGCCTCGGCCACGAAATAGTCGCGCGTGGCGCTTAGGCCGAGCAGCGCGGCGACGTCGCCCGAGACGCGGACCGCCTGACCGTCGAAGAAGCCGTGGTCCTCGGCCGTTTCGATCACGTCGTCCTCGACTGACAGCGGGACGGCGAGGGGCGGGACGATCTGCGCCTCGCCCGAGGTTTCGTCGCGCTGCGCGTCGGCGATCTGCAGGCTGTTGGAGGCGCCGAGGCCGCTGGTCAGCACCGTGTTCTCGTTCGCGTCGATCAGCAGGATCGCGTTGGAATCCCAGCGCGCCACGGTGAAAAGCTTGCCCGAGGCGGCGCCCGGGCCGCGCACGATCACCTGATCGCCGGTGATCAGCCCATGATCGGGGATCGTGAACCGGTCGGTCGCGGCATCGAAGGCGCCGGCGGACACGTGGATGCGTTCTTCGCGCACGAAATCGCCGGTGAAGGCCTCGATCGCGCCGTTCTGGGCCAGGGCCGTGACGTCGGCCCCGCCGTCGATCAGGGCGGTGGTGGATTTGTCGAGCACGCCCACGCCCGCGGCGACGCCCACGCCCGTGCCGCCGGCGGCGAGGCTGCCGGCGATCTGGTCGACCTCGGTGTCGTCGTCGGCGCTGACGAGGACGTTGCCGAGGGCGTTGACGACGGCGCCGGCGCCGATCAGCGCCTCCGTCGTCAGGGAGAGGACGCCGACGCCGGCGGTCAGGCCGACGCCCGTGCCGCCGCCCGCGGCGCTGCCGGAGATGCCCGCAAGGCTTTGCGCGCCGCGCGCCTGCACGACCGCGTCGCCGCCGACGTTCACGACGGCGTTTTCGCCGATGGAGGCGAGGGCCCCGCGGGTGACCACGCCCACATCGGCGCCGAGGCCGACGCCCACCTTGCCAATGGCGATGGAGCCGGCGATGCCGGTCAGGCCCATGCGGCTGAGCGAGAGCACGGCAAGGTCCGTGCCGGAGACGATGCCGCCGGGACCGCCGGCGGCGGCGTCCTCCATCTCGGCGGTCACCTGATCGTCCACCACGGTGACGCCGGCGGATCCGGCGAGCGCGGTCTTGGCGCCGGCCGCGCCGCCCACGGCGATGTTGGTGAGGGTCTGAGCCGAAAGCGCCTCGATCAGCACGCCGGTGCGCTCCGTCCCCTCCAGATCGGGTCGGCCCTGGCCGGCGACGATGCTGCGTGCCGCGACCGAGGCGTCGCCATCGATGTAGGCGCGGGTGTCGTTGACCACGGTCAGCGAGTTGATCGAGGCGCCGATGGCCGCCTTGCCGCTGAGCGCCACGGCGCCGGCCACGACGAAGGCGTCGGCGGTGTTGACGGCGCGCACGGCGACGTCGCCCGTGGCGTCCACGTCCGCGGCGCCGTCGATGCCCGCCTCCACCCTGGTGTTGAACACCGCGATGGAGAGGGAGCCGGCGACGGCCGTGGCCTTGCCGCCGCCCAGGCCCGCGGTGATCGCCTGGATGGATCCGGCGGCGGAGGCGTCCACCGAGACGTCGCCGCCCGCGAGGTCGCCCAGGCCCGCCTCCACCCGCGCGCCGTCGATCACGGCGGTGATGTCGTTGGAGATGTAGTTGGCGCCGATGCCCGCGCCGACGCCCGTGGATTTGAGCGAGATGCCCGCCGTGATCGACGGCGCGCGGGTGGAGGCGGGCCTGGGCGACCTCGCGGGCGGCGACGTCTCGGTGGACGCCTCCGC
>JBCBYE010000265.1:0-6153 GCA_039816075.1 Pseudomonadota bacterium
GCTCCGCCCGCTTCTTGCCCAGCGCCTCGCCCAGCGCATGGGTCTCGATCGGATCGCCGGCGCGCGTGCCCGTGCCGTGCGCCTCGATGAACGCCAGGCGCTGCGGGTCGATGTCGAAGCTGGCGTAGACGTCCTCCAGCAGGGCGCGCTGCATCTCGCTGCTGGGCAGCGACACGCCCGTGGTGCGCCCGTCGGAATTCACCCCCGCCGCCGACACCACGCCCAGCACGCGGTCATGATCCGCGACCGCCGCCTCCAGCGTCTTGAGCACGAACACCACCGCGCCCTCGGACCGGACATAGCCGTCGCCCTTGGCGTCGAACGCCTGGCACAGGCCCCTCTTGGACAGCATCGTCGCCTGGCTGAAGCCGATGAAGGGATAGGGCGACAGCAGCATGTTCACGCCGCCCACGATCGCCGTGTCCACCAGCCCCGTCTGCATGGCCATGAAGGCCTCGTGCAGCGCGTAAAGCCCCGAGGAGCACGCCGTATCGACCGTGTAGCTCGGCCCGTTCAGATCCAGCACGTAGCTGATGCGGTTGGAGATCAGCGACAGCGTGTTGCCGGTCATGAACTGGCTGTCGATGGCCGACACGTCCGAATAGAACCGGTTGGAATAGTCGGACGAGGATGCGCCGACGAACACGCCGGTGGAGGCCTTGGGCAGATCCGCCGTGCGCAGGCCCGCCTTCTCCAGCGCCTCCCACGTCACCTGCAGCAGCAGGCGCTGCTGGGGGTCCATCTGCTCCGCCTCGCGCGGGCTGATCCCGAAGAACGCCGCGTCGAAATCGAACGGCGCGTCGATCTGCCCCGCCGCGAAGGTATAGGCGCGGCCCGGGGCCCCGCCCTCGCGGCCATAGCGCTCCGCCTGCCAGCGGTCCGACTGAACCGCGCCGACCGAACAGACGCCGTCCTTGAGCAATCGCCAATAGCCGTCGGCGTCCGGCGCCCCCGGCAAACGACACCCATAGCCGACGACGGCCACCTCGCGCGGTTTCAAGGTTTTCAGCACGAACTGCCCCTTCGTGGCCTCGGACGATCGTTTCGTTGAGATCGCCTCTTTATCTCGCCCATTTCGTGGCCGCATTCTGACGGCGGCCCGACCTTTCCGGCCTCATTGGCTTACTGCAAGTCATGCGGCGCCGCAACGCGCGCCCTCCAGAAGTCATTCATTCTGCTTTATAGCGTCCCGCTCCGACGCATCCAAATCGCAAGGCGTAACCGAATATTTCCAGATCGTGCGGCGCGGCGGTCCGGCCCGTCGCCGCAACGGCCGCGCTCACGCGAAATCAGCTCGGCGGACCGATGCGCCGCAGCAACCAGCCCGCCAGATAAAGCGATCCGCAGATCAGGATCCGCGGCGGCCCCTCGCCCGCCCGCGCGCCGTCCCCGGGCGGCGCCGAGGCGACCGCCGCTTCGACCGAAGAGGCGGCCTCCGCCTGCAAACCCGCCGCGCGGGCCGCCGCCACGATGGCCTCGGCGGGCAGCGACGCCGCGGCGTCCGGGATCTCCACGGCCTTCACGGCGTGGGCGAGCCCCTGGAAATGCGCCAGAAAGCTCTGCGGCGTCTTGCTCTCCAGCATGCCGACGATCAGCGTCAGGGAGGCGGGCCGCCGCTCCTGCAGCCCGGCCATGTGCTCGGCCAGCGCGGCGCCGGCCGCGTCGTTATGTCCGCCGTCGAGCCAGATTTCCGCGCCCTCGGGCGCGCCGGGGAAATCGGCGGCATCCAGCCGCTGCAGCCGCGCGGACCAGCGCGCGCCGCGCACGCCCGCGGCGCAGTCCGCCTCGCTCAGGCCCAGGGCGCGCATCGCGGCCACCGCCGCGCCGGCATTGGCGAACTGGTGCGCCCCCGGCAGGTTCGGCGGGTCCAGGTCCAGCAGCCCGTCCTGATCCTGGTAGAGCAGCCGACCTCCCTCGGCCCAGGCGTCGAAGGCCTGTCCCGCGGCGATCAGCGGCGCGCCGACCCGCGCCGCCTGCGCCTCCAGCACCTCCATCGGGCCGGCATCCTGCGGGGCCACCACGCAGGGCGTGCCGCGCTTGAGGATGCCGGCCTTCTCGAAGGCGATCTTCTCGGCCGTGTCGCCCAGATACTGCATGTGATCCATGCTGATCGGCGTGATCGCCGTCAGCTCCGGCCGCGCCACCACGTTGGTCGCGTCCAGACGCCCGCCCAGACCGGTCTCCAGCAGCGTCACGTCCGCCGGCGCGTCGGCGAAGGCCTGCAGCGCCGCGGCGGTGGTGATCTCGAAGAACGTGATCTCCTCGCCGCCGTTCGCCGCCTCGCAGGCCTCCAGCAGCGCCAGCAGCCGATCCTCGTCGATCAGGCGGCCCTTCAGGCGGATGCGCTCATGAAACCGCGCCAGGTGGGGCGAGGTGTAGACGTTCGTCGTCAACCCCGCCGCCTCGACCCCGGCGCGGATCATGGCGAGGGTGGAGCCCTTGCCGTTGGTCCCCGCCACATGCACCACCCGCGGCAGCGCGTCCTGCGGCCGGCCGAGCGCGTCCAGCAACCGCTCCACGCGCCCCAGGCTCAGATCCATGAACTTGGGATGCAGACCCATAAGGCGCTCCAGCACCCGGTCCGTGCCTGCGCCCCCGCTCCGCCGCGCCACGGCGCCTGCGTCGTCCACCCGCGGCCCTCCGCTCAGCGTCCGCCGCCGCCGCCGGACGCCCCGGCCGGCGCCGGCGCCGCCTCCGCCGACGTCTCGCCCGCCGAGGTCCCGGCCCCCGCCCCGGCATCGGCCCCCGCCCCAGCATCGACCTCGGCCTCGGCCTCGGCCGCGAGGGGCGGCGTCGCCGGCGTGTCGCCCGGCCGCGGCAGATCGCCCAGCACCCGGCGCGGCGCGCCCATCAGCATGCGCAGCAGCACCGCCAGCTCGTCGCGCATCTGCCGCCGATCCGTGACCCGGTCCAGCATGCCGTGCTCCAGCAGGTACTCCGCCCGCTGGAACCCCTCGGGCAGCTTCTCGCGGATCGTCTGCTCGATCACCCGCGGCCCGGCGAAGCAGATCAGCGCGCCCGGCTCGGCGATCTGCACGTCGCCCAGCATCGCGTAGCTCGCCGTCACGCCGCCCGTGGTGGGATGCGTCAGGACCACCACGTAGGGCAGCCCCTCCTCGCGCAGCATCTCCACGGCCACGGTGGTGCGCGGCATCTGCATCAGGCTCAGGATGCCCTCCTGCATGCGCGCGCCTCCGGCGGCGGAGAACACCACGAACGGCGCCCGCCGCGCGATCGCCCGCTCCGCCCCGGCGATGAAGGCGTTGCCCACGGCCATGCCCATGGACCCGCCCATGAACGAAAAATCCTGCGCCGCCGCCACCACCGGCAGCCGCCAGATCTCGCCCTCCGCCACCAGCATCGCCTCGTGCTCGCCGGTCTTGCGGCGCGCATCGCGCATGCGGTCGGGGTAGCGTCTTTCGTCGCGGAACTGCAGCGGATCGGCGATCGGCTCGGGCGTCTCCACGGTCTGGTAGACGCCCCCGTCGAACATCGCCGCGAAACGCTCCCGCGGCGTGATCGTCATGTGATGCCCGCAGGACGGGCAGACATGCAGGTTGTCCTTCACCTCCCGGTGAAACAGCATCGCGCCGCAGCTGTCGCACTTGAGCCAAAGGTTGTCCGGCACGTCGCGCTTGCCCAGCAGCGAGTTGATTCTCGGCCTGACGTAGTCGCTGATCCAGTTCATGCCCGGCTCCTCGGCCCATGCGACGCGGCGGCGCGCCGTCTAGCCCCGCCGCGCCGTGTTGGCAATGCGCGCCCTCAACTTGGGGCCTGCGCGGCCTGCGGCCAAGTCCGCCTTGCGCGCGCCCCCGCGCCGCCGCAGTCTCGCGCCCCACAAGGACGAACCGCGACGACGAGGGAATCGAACATGGCCATGCTCAGCGGCGGAGAGGTGCACACCTGGGTCGACGGCGCCTGGCATGCCGGCGACGTCAAGGTGGCCGGGGCCACCGATCACGGCTTCTGGCAGGGCAACCTCGTCTTCGACGGCGCCCGCGGGTTCGAGGGGACCGCCCCCGACCTCGCCCTGCACTGCGCCCGCGTGAACGCCTCGGCCCGCATGATGGTCATGAAGCCGACCCTTTCGGACGGCGAGGTGCACGAGCTGGCGCGCGAGGGGCTCGCCCGCTTCAACGCCGACATGCCCATCTACGTGCGCCCCATGTACTGGACCCGCTCCAGCGACCGCTCGATCATCGGCGGCGATCCCGACACCACGGTCTTCGCCCTCTGCCTCGAGGCGATGCCCATGGCCGATCCCGCCCAGATGCCCCAGGGCGGCATGACCGTGACCACCACGCAGTTCCGCCGCCCCCTGCAATCCATGATGCCGACCGAGGCCAAGACCGGCGCCCTCTACCCCAACAACGCCCGCATGATGCGCGAGGCGCAGGCCAAGGGCTTCGACAACGCCGTGGTGCAGGACGCCCTGGGCAACGTGGCGGAGCTCGCCTCCTCCAACCTCTTCATCGTCAAGGACGGCGTCATCGCCACGCCCGTGCCCAACGGCACCTTCCTCAACGGCATCACCCGTCAGCGCGTCATCCAGCTGATGCGCGATGCGGGCTACGAGGTGAAGGAGACCATCGTCACCCTCGACGACGTGCGCGACGCGGACGAGGCGTTCTCCACCGGCAACGCCAACAAGATCGTGCCCATCGTGAAGTTCGACGACCGCGAATACGGCCTCGGCCCCATCGCGGCGGAGGTTCGGCAGCGCTACTGGGATTTCGCGCACGCCTGAGGCAAGTCTCGGCACGATCCGGCGCTCGGCGCGTCGTCCCGCGCGCCGCGAGGCCCGACGGCAGGCCAAAGGCGCACCACCGCGCCCCGGCGAGCCGGCCCGAACGCTCAGGCCCGCCGAAACGACGCCTGCGCCACGACCCCGGACATCAGAACGACCAGTTGCGCATGATCCGCCGCAGCCGCGCGGGGTTCAGCGCCGCCTGCAGCGCATGGGCCAGCGTCTCGCGCGTGGTGGCCTGATCCCACAGCCAGCGCGCGCCGTCCTCGCGGGCGTAGAGCGCCGCGCGCTCCGGATCGGCGATGGACAGCAGCGCCTCCTTCGCCCAGGCCTCCGCCTCCGCCGCGCCCGGCGCGCCGCCCCAGACGCGCCCCATCAGCGCGGCGAACGCGTCGAAGCCCGCCTGCTCCTCGCCCGGCAGCAGACGCTCGCGCGCCGCCTCCGGGTCGGCGCCCGCGCCGGTCAGCACATGCCAGTCGAGCGCATCGCGCAGACGCAGGCTGCGCCGCCGCAGGCCGCGATCGGCCACCATGGCGTGGCGCGTCAGATGCGCCAGCCGATCCTCCGGCGCCAGAACGCGGACCCCGCTCAGCGCCGAAACCTGCGCCCGCGACGCCGCCTCCGCCAGCGGACCGCGGCGCGACCAGTCGAGCCGCACGTGCAGCTCCACCGACGCGGCGCCGCCCGCCGGCGGCATCAGCGCGGGATAGTGATAATCCGTCGGCACATGCGCCGCGTCCTCGGCGCGATAGCCGGCCTCGTGCAGCGCCTGCACCGCACGGGGCAGCGCCGGGGGCTCCACCAGAACGTCGAAATCGATCATCGGCCGCCAGGGCGCCGCTGCGCCGGCGGCATCGGCCAGGAACGCCGCGCCCTTCAGCGCCACGGGGGCCGCGCCCACCAGGACCAGCCGCTCCATCACGTCGCGGAACTGCGCCGCCAGCGCCTCGGCCCTGACGCGCTCCGCCTCCAGCCCCGGCGCGCACAGCAGCGCCGCGGCCGCCTCGGGCAGCACGCGGCTCAGCGCCTCGCGGACCGGCGCGTCCAGCTCATGCGCCTCGGCCAGCGCCAGCACCGGCAGCGTTCCGCCCCGCAGAGGCGCCGGCGTCGCGCCCGTCGCCCAGGCGCGCAGCAGCGACAGCAGATCCGCCAGCGCCTCGGCCGAGGCGCCCGCGGGCGCCGGCACGGGATGGGGGCGGCCCATCGCCGCTCAGCCCGGCAAGCCCGGCCAGGCCGGCTTGCGCTTGTCGAAAAAGGCCGCGATGCCCTCCTTGGCGCTCTCGGTCTCCCAGGTGTCGGCCAGGCGCCGCGCCGTCTCCTGCATCAGCGCCTCGTCCACCTGCGGGCCCAGCCTCCGCACCAGCGCCTTGGAGGCGGCCACCGCCTCTGGCGCCGCGGCCAGATAA
>JBCBYE010000119.1:0-9078 GCA_039816075.1 Pseudomonadota bacterium
GCACCGTGGCGGCGGAGCTCGGCCTCGGCCGCTCGCATCTGAACCAGCGCCTCGCCCTGCCGGTGAACGGCCGGGCCGATGCGCTCGCCAAGCTGCAGGCGGCCGCGCGCGGGGAGACGCCGGAGGGAGGGGCGGCCCGTCGGGCGGCGGAGATGCCCCCCCACGCGACGCCGCCCCGCACCACGCCCCCCCACGGCGACCACGCCCCCATGGCCGGCGCCGCCCGCGCCGCGCCGCACGCCCCCATGGCCGGCGCCGCCGGCGCCGCGCCGCACGCCACCGGCGCCGGCGACGCCTTCGCCGCCGCCTATCTCGATGCCCGCCTCGCAGACCTTCCCCCGGCCGCAGCGCTCCGCCGCGCCCTCGACGCCGCCGCCCGCCACAGGACCGCGCCATGACCCCGCCCCCCGCCAGACCGACCGCCACGCTGCCCCTGACCCTCTCGGCCGAGGCCGCCGACGCCCGCGCCCACGGCCGCCCGGTCGTCGCCCTCGAAAGCACGATCCTCGCCCACGGCCTGCCCTGGCCCCGCAACCTCGAGGTCGCGCGTCAGGCGGAGGCCGTCATCCGCGACCAGGGCGCCGTCCCCGCCACCATCGCCGTCCTCGACGGCCGCCTCCATACCGGCCTCGACGCCCCGTCGCTCGAACGCCTCGCCCGCTCCGCCGCCCCGGGGGCCGAGCCCCTGCGCAAGCTCTCCCGCGCCGACCTCGCCCACGCCCTCGCCGCCGGGACCTCCGGCGCCACCACCGTCGCCGCCACCATGATCGGCGCCCGCGCCGCCGGCATCGAGGTCTTCGCCACGGGGGGCATCGGCGGCGTGCATCGCGGCGCTTCCGACAGCTGGGACGTCTCCGCCGACCTGCACGAGCTCGCCCGCACCCCGGTCACCGTCGTCGCCGCCGGCGCCAAGGCGATCCTCGACCTGCCCAAGACCCTCGAGGTCCTCGAAACCCTCGGCGTCCCGGTTTTGGGATGGCGCACCCACGCCTTCCCCGCCTTCTGGTCCCACGACAGCGGCCTCGCCGCCCCCCTGCGCGTCGAGACCGCGGCCGAGGCCGCCCGCGCCCACCGCCTGCGCGCCGCCCTGGGGCTCGAGGGCGGCCAGCTCCTCGCCGTCCCGATCCCTGCGGAGGCCGAGATCCCCCCCGCCGCCCTCGCCCCCGCCATCGCCGCCGCCCTGTCCGAGGCCGAGGCGCAGGGCCTGACCGGCAAGCCCGTCACCCCGTTCCTGCTGTCCAAGGTCCTCGAGGCCACCCAGGGCGCCTCGCTGGAGGCCAACATCGCCCTCGTACTGAACAACGCGAGGGTCGCGGCGCAGGTGGCGTGCGCGCTGGCGGCGGATTAACCTGCCCCGAATTGAACCCGCGCCGAGGCCCCATGCGCCGCCTGCTTCGCTCCAACTTGGCCAGATGGATCGCCGGCCTCGGCCTTGGCGGCGCGGTGATCGCCGGCGTGTTCGGCGAGTTCGGCGTCCGGGCAGTCGACGCTTCCGCGGGCTTCGTCGCCAACCTCTGGCGCACGCCGGATTCCGAACTCGAAGCCTGCCTCGACGATTACCTCTCCCGCCGCGGCGCGCCGCAGGACCGCGGCCTGCTCCGCGTCGCCATCTTCCGCCTCATAAACGACGACGACGGCCGGCAGACCGCCCATGTCGGCCAGTCCATCCGCATCGTGCAAGAGGGCCGCGACCCCGTCATCGACTGGGAGGTGGTGAACTGCGCCGTCCGCTTCGGCTTCGGCGACGAGGCGCAGAACCTCGCCCGCGCCGACCGCCTCGCCGCCGACTTCCTCGCGCGGATCGACGCCGAGGTCGCCATCTCCGGCCAGGTCCGCGCCGACGACCGGTCCCTGCGGCTGCGGTTCACCGAAATCGGCGCCGATGTCGGCGCCTCCGCCACCCACGCACTGCGCGAGGACCCGAACGGCGAACTTCTGCTGTCCGAGGACTTCCAGTCTCGACTCGGCGCAATGATTGTTAGCCGTACAGTTAGTGTATATAATAATTATTGGAAGCGCTTCAGAATGTTTTCGACCGATCACTTCTCAAACGCCGCGGACTCTTTGCAAAATTTGTCAGACGATCCACCATCATTCTTGTCTGAGCAAGATCTTCGCATTATCCGGGTAACAACTCTTCTTATGCGGCAGGCGGAAACCGGTGAAGCGGGTCGTAGAGCAACGTTGGAAGCTGCTGTCGATCTTTCCCGCTCCGAGCTAGCTATCACCGATCGCACGACAGGTCCCAACGACTGGGCGAGGGCTCAGAATAACCTTGGAAACGCTCTTGCAACTCTCGGGCGCCACAAATCCGGCAAGAGATGGCTAGATGAAGCAATCGCAGCTTACAGCGAAGCGTTGCGCGTCCTCACCCATGACGACGATCCTATTCCGTGGGCAGCTGCCCAGAACAACCTAGGAAATGCCTTGGCCAGCCTCGGTGAAATGGAGGGAAGAACTGAAAACGTTGAAGACGCGATAGCTGCCTACCGGCAAGCACTTCGAGTTTTCACACCCGACGATGCTCCCGTTCAGTGGGCAACCATACAAAATAACTTAGGTAACGCGTTACATACCGTAGGTACTGGAGAGAGCGGAACCACGCGGCTTGAAGAGAGCTTGGTCGCCTACCGAAGCGCACTGCTGGAGTTTACGAGGGATCGGGTCCCCCTTCAGTGGGCCGAGACGATGAACGGCCTGGCAAGCACGTTGCTAAGCATTGGCCAACGCGAATCCGGCACCACTCGTCTAGAAGAGGCCGTCGCCGCCTTCCGCGGCGCTCTGACCGAACGCACGCGCGACCGCGTTCCGCTCTTATGGGTCACGACACAGAACAATCTCGGGGTCGCCCTCCAAACTCTCGGCGAACGCGAGGCCGGAACCGCGCGCCTCGAAGGGGCTATAGCCGCCTACCGCGCGGCCATGCTCGAATACCCGCGCGACCGCCTCCCCCTCGACTGGGCCTCGACGCAGAACAACCTCGGGAACGCGCTCAAGACCCTCGGCGAACGCGAGCCCGGAACCGCGCGCCTCGAAGCGGCCGTCGCCGCCTACCGCGACGCCCTGCGCGAACGCAAGCGCGAACGCGTCCCCCTCGACTGGGCCACGACGCAGTCCAACCTTGGGGCTGCGCTCGCGACCCTCGGCGAACGCGCACCCGGAACCGCGCGCCTCGAAGAGGCCGTCGCCGCCTACCGCAACGCCCTGCTTGAACGCACGCGCGACCGCGTCCCCCTCGACTGGGCCATCACGCAGAACAACCTCGGGACCGCCGAAGCGGCGTTCTTCGACAAGACCGGCGACGCCGCGCATCTCGATCGGGCGGAGGCGCATTTCGAAGACGCCCGCGCCGTCTTCGCCGAGGCCGGCGCCGGCGCCTACGTGCAGATCGTCGACCGCAACCTCGCCCGCCTCCGCGCCAAGCGGTCGGGGGAGTGAGCTTGCGGAACGTTCCGCAGGATCGGGCGGAATGCGTCCGGACAACCGTGGAAATGCGTCCGGACGACCGGGGACATTCGTCCGGACAACCGGTGCGATCCGTCCGGACAACGCCGAAAATCGGTCCGGACATCTCCCGCACGGGGTCCGGACCGCCGCCGCCCCGCTGGACCTTCGCGCAAGCGCTCGCTAACCCCCGTCAATGGCCGATGACCGTCGCCCGATCCTCATCGCCGGCCCCACCGCCTCCGGCAAATCCGCGCTCGCCCTCGCGCTGGCGGAGCGGCTCGACGGCGTCGTGATCAACGCCGACGCCCTGCAGGTCTATGACGGCTGGCGCGTCCTCACCGCCCGCCCCTCCACGCAGGACGAGGCCGCGGCGCCCCACCGCCTCTACGGCCATGTCCCCGTGTCGCAGGGACATTCCGCCGGCCAATGGCTGCGCGAGGCCCGCGCCGTCCTGGCTCAGGCGCAGGCCGAGAACCGCCTCCCCCTCATCGTGGGCGGCTCCGGCCTCCTCTTCGCCGCGCTGACCGAGGGTCTCGCCGACATTCCCGAAATCCCCAGCGAGATCAGGGCCCTGAGCGAGGCGCGCCTGGCCGCCGAGGGCTTGCCGGCCCTCGTCGCCGACCTGCGCCGCCGGGATCCGGACACGACCCGGACCCTCGACCTCGACAATCCCCGCCGCGTGCAGCGCGCCTGGGACGTGCTCGAGGCCACCGGCATTCCTCTGGCGCGATGGCAGGCGCGGACCGCGCCGCCCACGCTTCCGCCCGGCGCCTACCGCGCCCTGCGCCTCGATCCGCCGCGCGAGCGGCTGGTCCGGCGCATCGAGAGCCGCTTCGACGGCATGCTCGCCGACGGCGCCCTGGCCGAGGCCGAGGCCGCCCTCGCCTGGAAAAACCCGTCTCCCCAGGCGCTCATGCCCCATGGCGCGCCCGAGCTCATGGCCTGCCTGCGCGGCGAGCTGACCCTCGCCGAGGCGCGCGACAGGGCCGTCGTCGCCACCCGCCGCTACGCCAAGCGCCAGCGCACCTGGGCCCGCGGGCGCATGGCCGACTGGCCCGTCTATCCCGATGCGGAGGCGGCGCTCGCCGACAGCTAGTTTCGCCAGCGCCTCGCCTCACGAAAGAAAAATTCGCCGTACGGCCGCATACAGGGTTGACCGCGGGACCGCGCCGAGGCTACTCACGCTGCACCAAGGCTAGGGAGGGCCGGATGGCTCGCAACGTCGAGATCATCATCGTACTTTGCAGGGGGCGCATCTGACGCCGGACTGATCGCAGTCCTGCGCCCGGCGCCCCGAAAAACCCCCGCCCCAAACGGGGGTTTTTTCATGCCTGAACGCCTCCAAGCCCGAACCTCATCCGAAGAGACCAAAAGGAACGCTCCGATGTCCCGCGAAATGACCGGCGCCCAGATCGTCGTCCAAGCCCTCAAGGACCAGGGCGTGGACACCGTATTCGGCTATCCCGGCGGCGCGGTGCTTCCGATCTACGACGAGATCTTCAAGCAGCAGGACATCAAGCACATCCTCGTGCGGCACGAGCAGGGCGCCGCCCACGCGGCCGAGGGCTATGCCCGCTCCACCGGCAAGCCCGGCGTGCTGCTGGTCACCTCCGGCCCCGGCGCCACCAACGCCGTCACCGGCCTGACCGACGCGCTGATGGATTCGATCCCGATCATCTGCCTTTCGGGCCAGGTGCCGACCTTCCTGATCGGCAACGACGCCTTTCAGGAGGCGGACACCGTCGGCATCACCCGCCCCTGCACCAAGCACAACTGGCTGGTGAAGGACACGGCGGACCTCGCCGACACCCTGCACCAGGCCTTCCATGTCAGCACCCATGGCCGCCCCGGCCCGGTGCTGGTCGACATCCCCAAGGACGTGCAGTTCGCCACCGCCGCCTACAAGGCCCCGGCCGAGGCCTCGTCCCTGCCCTACGCCCCCCGGGTGGAGGGCGACCCCGACGCCGTCGACCGCGCCGTGGAGATGCTGGAAACCGCCGAACGCCCGATCCTCTACACCGGCGGCGGCGTCATCAACTCGGGCGACGCGGCCACCCGGCTGCTGCGCGAACTGGCGGCCGAGACCGGCTTTCCCCTCACCTCCACGCTGATGGGCCTGGGCTGCTATCCCGCCTCCGGCCCGCTGTGGCTGGGCATGCTGGGCATGCACGGCACCTACGAGGCGAACATGGCCATGCATGGCTGCGACGCCATGTTCAACATCGGCGCCCGCTTCGACGACCGCATCACCGGCCGGCTCGACGCCTTCTCGCCCGGCTCGACGAAGCTGCACATCGACATCGATCCCAGCTCCATCAACAAGAACGTGCATGTGGACGTGCCCATCATCGGCGACGTGGCCCATGTCCTGCGCGCGATCCTCGAGAAATGGCGCGCCCGCGGCTCCAAGACCCGCGCCACCTCGATCACCGCCTGGTGGCAGCAGATCGAGGCGTGGAAGACGGTGGACTGCCTGAAATTCGCCGCCTCCGCCGACACCATCAAGCCGCAATACGCCCTGCAGCGGCTGGAGGCGCTGACCAAACGCCACGACCGCTACATCTGCACCGAAGTGGGCCAGCATCAGATGTGGGCGGCGCAGTTCCTGGGCTTCGAGGATCCCAAGCGCTGGATGACCTCCGGCGGCCTCGGCACCATGGGCTACGGCACCCCCGCCTCCATCGGCGTGCAGGTGGCGCATCCGGACGCGCTGGTCATCAACGTCGCGGGCGAAGCCTCGTGGATGATGAACATGCAGGAGATGTCCACGGCCGTGCAGTTCCGCCTGCCGGTCAAGCAGTTCATCCTCAACAACGAACGCCTCGGCATGGTCCGCCAGTGGCAGGAGCTGCTGCATGGGGAGCGCTATTCGCACTCCTACTCCGAGGCGCTGCCCGATTTCGTCAAGCTGGCCGAGGCCTTCGGCTGCAAGGGCATCAAGTGCGAGGATCCGGCGGATCTGGACGAGGCGATCCACGAGATGCTGGCCTATGACGGCCCGGTGATCTTCGACTGCCTGGTGGAGCGGCACGAGAACTGCTTCCCCATGATCCCCTCGGGCAAGGCCCACAACGAGATGCTGCTGGGCGACGCGTCCACGGAGGGCGCCATCGATGCCGGCGGCGGCGTGCTGGTCTGAGGACGACGCCAAGGGGGCCGCTCGGCTTCGAGCGGCCCCCTTGGCGGGCCTGCGTCGTCCTAGGCGTCGTCGAAACGGCCGCTCAAGCCGTCGCCTGCGCGACCTCGGCCACGGTTTCCCGGACCTGCTGTTCAATCGTGACCTCATCCTTCACGGAGAGCACGACGACGGCTTTTGCATCGGGATGATGCAGGGCGGCGGAGGCAGGCCGCACCTGCTCGATACGATCCGATGCAACCCAGACCGGCAGACCGACAGGCGTGGTCAGCGTCGCAAGCTTCACCGCCGGAGAGAGACCTGCGAGAAGGTCGTCCGGTGCGCCGCCGGCGAAAATGCGACGCGACACTACTCGGATCGAAACCGCACCTTCAGGTTCGAAGTCGCCATAAGTCTGGCGCATGCGAACAAACGCATCCGATTTGAACGCAGCGTCGCCGCCTTCGAGATCTTTGTATGGTATCAGCATCGAACCCTCCAATCACTTCGCGAGTGTTTGAACGTTAACCTCATCGCGTCCGAAAAGCGAGCGCCCTGCCCTGCCGGCGCAAGTCGGTTTGGCGACGTTTCTGCAACTAGCGCCTCCAACCACTCTATCGCCTGCCGCCAGCGGACCTTCGCCTTGCGCCAAGCTCGGTCTTTCTCGAGCGACGAGCTGATCAGGCGGAAGACGACGCGACCCGCGGACCAGACCCATGCCTCGAGCAGAGGCGCAGCGATCACGCCGAACGCCAGCGCGCCGGAGGCCCCCATCCAGCGGCTGGCCCCGAAGCGCCGCCCGCCGGGGGGAGGCGTGGGCGAGGGGGTCGTCATGGGTTTGCCTTTCGCGTTTCGCCGGCCCGTGCGGAGCAGACGCAGCGCCGAGCCCGCCGCCCGGCGCAGGCGCGTTTCAGTGCCCACGCGCCCATTGGGAACACAAGAGGCCGAGCCGGCGCAGGATAAGCGCGCTCGCCCCCGTCTTAGCGCCGCCACGCCTCCACGGCTGCAATCTGCGCCGGCCGCAGAGTTCGAGCGCCCCGCAAGCGGCCTTGCGCTCGCCCTTGCGAGCGCGCGCGGGCCGTGCCCGCGCCGGCGGGCGACGCCCGCCGAAGGCCGCGACCGGCCGGGCGCCCGGCTCGAGGCCCGCGCCCAGCGCAACGAGGCCGCGCTGAGCGAACTGGCCGAGGTCGCCGCCCGCGCCGCCGACGGCCGCCTCGACGGCCGCATGACGGCGCGCCCGGACGATCCCCAGCTCGACGCGCTCGCCGAACGGGTGAACGGCCTCATGGCGCTCTTCGACGGCTTCGCCCGCTCCGTCGGCGGGGCGTTCGAGGCGCTGTCGCAGGGCCGTCTGAAAGACCGCGCCGCCATCGCCGGCCCCGGCATCTACGCCGAGGTGGAGGCCTCCGCCGACGCCTCCTTCGAAAAGCTGCAGGAACTGGTGTCGGCCCTGCGGGACGCCACGCAGCGGATATCGGGCGACGTCGAGGCCATGATGGAGGACTCGCGCGCCCTCTCCGACCGGACGGAGGCGCAGGCCGCCGCCCTGCAGGAAACCGCCGCGGCGATGGAGGAGATCACGTCCGCCGTGCGCGCCACGGCCGAAGCCGCCGGCGCCACCGACGATCTGTCCTCGGACGCCGCCCGCACCGCCGCCGGCGGCGTGGGCGTGGCGTCCGAGGCTCAGGACGCCATGCAGGCCCTGAAGGATGGCGCGGAGCGCATTCAGGAAATCACCGGCATGGTCGATCAGATCGCCTTCCAGACCAACCTGCTGGCGCTGAACGCCTCGGTGGAGGCGGCGCGCGCCGGCGAGGCGGGCAAGGGCTTCGCCGTCGTCGCCGGCGAGGTGCGCGAGCTGGCCAAGCGCGCCGCCGACGCGGCCGCTCAGATCAAGCAGCTCACCGACGCCAACGGCGCCGGCATCGACACCAGCGTCGACCGGGTGGAGGCCGCCTCCGGCGCGCTGGGCCGCATCCGCGAGGCGCTCGACGCGGTGAAGACCAGCATGGAGGGCATCCGCGCCTCCAGCGACGAGCAGACCCGCGCCGTGTCTGAGATCGCCGAGACGATCACGACGCTGGACCAGCAGACCCAGCGCAACGCCGAGGCCGCCTCCGGCGCCGCCTCGGCCGCCGCGGGCCTGGCGACGCAGGCCGACCGCCTGCGCGAGCTGATCGCGTTCTTCGAACCCGACGGCGCCCGTTCCGTCCGACGCGCCGCCTGACGGGCGCCGCGACGCTGCGCGGCGCGCCCCGGCCAGGGCGCGCCGCGCCCGCGCCGGACGCGGGCGCGGCTCCGTCCGGTCAGCCCCCTTCGGATCGGCCCCCGTCCGGTCAGGCTCCTCGCGGTCAGACCCCGTCGGGCGTCGCGTCCGGTCAGGTCTCGTTCGGTCAGGTCTCTGGCGGTCAGGTCTCGGGCGATCAGGTCTCGTCCGGTCAGGTCGCGGGCGGTCAGGTCTCGGGCGATCAGGTCGCGGGCGGTCAGGTCTCGGGCGATCAGGTCGCGGGCGGTCA
>JBCBYE010000322.1:0-5507 GCA_039816075.1 Pseudomonadota bacterium
CGCTGGAGGCGTTCGAGGCGGCGCTGCGCGCGCGGCATCCGCATCTGGCGCTTGCGGCCGACGCCTCGTCGGCGGAGGTCGCGACGCGATCGACCACGGTCCATGCCTGCTTTTCGCCGGCCTGGTCCGTGACGAAATCCAGCGAGCTGGTGATCGGGACGCTGGAGCTGCGCCGGGACGGAGATCGGACCATGGCGGGCTATGGCGAGCGGCATGACGGCGTGGATCACGTCTATGCGGGCGAGCTGCATGCGGGGGCGAGCAGCCGGTTCGGCCTGCTGCTGTCGGAGGACGGGCAGCTGTCGGTCTATCTGTGCCTCAACCCGCCCTCGCGCGCCGGGACGTTTCTGGGCGGCGTGCTGTCGGGAGCGGCGCTCAACGATCCGTTCACGCGGCCCTGCGCCTGCCGCATCGGCTGTCTGCGCATCGAGACGGCGGAGACCGAGGCCTGGCCGACGGGATACGTCGCCGGGGTCGAGGGGCTCGCCGGGGCGCTGTCGGGCTTCGGCATCGCCGAGGCGCGCGGCGGCGCGCTGGCCGAGGCGCTGCTGGAGGTGCTGGAGGGAGCGCCCCCTGCGCGGCTGGTGCAGATGCCGCTGAACGACGTGGTGCGGATCGAGACGCTGCTGTTTCAGGCGCAGGACCGCCCGCCCGCCTGACCGCCTTTTCCGATGAATTTCCGAGTTTCGGAAATCCCTTCCGATCGCTTCCGACCGGGGCCCCTGTCTGCGCGGGCGCATGCGCCCTAGGCCCGGAGACAGGCCGCGGCGCGCGGCCGGCCGACGTTCCTGCGGGGGACCGGTTCTGGCGGAGACGGGGGAAGGACGAGATGAAGCAGGTTTTGCGGACCGCGGCGATGGCGGCGGGTCTGGCCACGGCCCTGTCGACCGGCGCGTGGGCGACGACGGTGGATATCGACATCGAGGTTCTGTCGTACTCGGCCGAGGGGCTGCGCGGCGATCCGGTCGAGGCGACCTACGCCCCGATCCCGTCCATCGCGCCGGTTCCCGAGGGGGTCGAGACCGTCTCGCTGAACATCCTGGCGCCGGAGGGATTTCTGTTTCAGGCCCTCAGCCGGGACGGCGCGCCGACGAGCCTGCGCTTCTCGTTCGTGTGGGAATTCGACGAGGCGGCGGGCGGGCCCGTGCCGGACATCACCCCAGGGCCGTTGACGTCGCGCGACGTGACGCTCGGGCTGCTGGACGGGTCCGGGGGGATCAGGACGACGTCCTCGCCCGTCGAGATCGACATCGCGCGGCCGGTCCCGGGCGGCGATCTGGAGATCACGGAGCTGCGCAGCACGGCCCTGTTCGACGTCCTCGACGAGGTCACGACCTTCCGCGGAGTGTCCTTGACCGGCCGGTTCACGCGCGCGGCGCTGGGCAACGAGGCCTGGCCGCTTCTGACGCCGCTCGTCCCGACGGAGGCGGCGTTCTTCCCGTCGGCTCGGGTCGGCGATCTCGGCGGCCCGGCGCTGTCGCTGGTTGCCGATCCCGACTGGGCGCCGACGACGGTTCCGGCGCCGGCCGGGATCGCTCTGCTGACGACCGCGCTGGCCGGCCTGGCGCTGTTTCGGCGCCGGGCCTAGGGACGCCGGGGCGCGGCGCGCGGCATCACGCGTCTTCGGCGTTCAGCGGGTCGAGCACCAGCAGAAGGCGCGTCTCGCCCGTGCCCTCGATGGGCGGGGAGCGGTGGAGGAGGCCGGAGGGCGGCGTTTCGGGCCAATCCGTGCCGCGCAGGACCAGGGGCGCGGCGGCGGGGACGGAATGGATCTCGGACGGCTCGGCGCGCGCCTCGACGTCGGGCGAGGTTCCCAGCTGCGTGCCCGACCCGCGATAGGTGCAGATCAGGCGCGCGGTCAGCGCGTCCACGTGCCATTTGCGGCAGGCGTCGCCCGAGACGACGTCGAGGCGCAGGCGGATCCTGCGCACGCCCATCGCCGCGGCGAAGGCGGAGGCGAGGCGCTGGATGTCGGCGACCAGCCAGTCGCGATGCGGACCCTCGGGCGTGCCGGCCTTGGCGCAGAGGGAGGCGGCGGCCTCGCCCGCGCGGGCGGCCGAGACCTTGCCCCGGGCCGAGGGCAGCAGATCGGGGTCGAGCCCGTCGATCCAGTCGGAGAAGCCGTCCGGCGCGCGGCGCGCCCAGACGGCGCCGGCGCAGGATGCGTCGCGGATGGCGGCGAGGCCTTCGGCCTCGTCGACGAAGGCGACGCCCGCGGGCGCCGCGGCCGCCGCCTCGGGCCGGGCGGCGGCGGCGGTCGGGCGGGTCGCGGCGACGTTCATGCCGCCGCCTCGCGCCGCCAGGCCGGGAACGGATCCTCCAGATCCTTGGGCAGGGCGTCCGGCCCGGGCGCGCGATGTTCGGGCAGCAGGGCGGCGTCGAGCCGCGCCTCCAGCGCCGCGCGGTCCATGCCGGCGCCGATGAAGACGATCTCCTGCCGGCGGTCGCCCCAGGGCTCCTGCCAGTGCTGCTGCATGTAGGCGCGGGCGCCCTCGTGATCGGGCCATTTGTCCTTGGGCACGGCCGCCCACCAGGTTCCCAGCGGCTTGACCGAGGAGAGGGCGCCGGCCAGCGAGAACTCCGCCACCCATTGCGGGCGCGTGGCGATCCAGAAATGGCCCTTGGCGCGGATCACGCCGGGCAGCTCGCCGTTGAGGACCGCCATGATCTTCTCCGGCTCGAAGGGCTGGCGGGCGCGGTAGACGAAGCTGGAGACGCCGTATTCCTCGGTCTCGGGCACGTGGTCGGCGAAGCCGTAGAGCTCCTTGGCCCACATCGGGTGGTCATGGGCCTTGTCGAAGTCGAAGAGGCCGGTGTCGAGGATGGCGTGCGCCTCCACCGCCGAGTGGTTCGTTTCGATGATCCTGGCGTCGGCGTTGAGCGAGCGGATGATCTTGCGCGCGGCATCGGTGCGCTGCGGGCCCGCATCGGCGACCTTGTTGAGGATCACCACGTCGGCGAATTCGATCTGGTCGGTGAGCAGGTGCACGAGGGTGCGGTCGTCTTCCTCGCCCAGCGTCTCGCCCCGGTCGGCGAGGAAGTCGTGGCTGGAGTAGTCGTTGAGCAGGTTCACCGCGTCGACCACGGTGACCATGGTGTCGAGCTTGGCCACATCGGCGAGGCTGTCGCCGTTTTCGTCGCGGAACTCGAACGTCGCGGCGACGGGCAGGGGTTCGGAGATGCCGGTGGATTCGATCAGCAGGTAGTCGAAGCGCCCCTCGGCGGCGAGGCGGCGCACCTCGGCCAGCAGATCGTCGCGCAGGGTGCAGCAGATGCAGCCGTTGGACATTTCGACGAGGGTTTCGTCGGTGCGCGACAGCTCGGTGTCGGCGCGGACGAGGTCGGCGTCGATGTTCACCTCGGACATGTCGTTGACGATGACCGCGACGCGCCGCCCCTCGCGGTTGTTGAGCACGCGGTTGAGGAGCGTCGTCTTGCCGGCGCCGAGAAAGCCGGAGAGGACCGTGACCGGGAGGCGATCTTGCATCGAGGCGAGCCTTTCGAAAGGGCGGGCGGCGTGGCGGCCGGACTGGGGGCGGGGTTTTGATACAGTATAACATCCGTGCGCCGCGCGCCAAGGTGGGGCCGCCGTTCGGCGCCGCCGCCTGACCTGGTCGCCTGGACCGGTCGTCTGGCCCGGTCGCCTGGCCCGGCCGCCTGGCCCGGACGTCTGGCCCAGTCGTCTGGCCCGGCCGTCCTGCGCGCGCTGCCGGGGCCTGCGCCTACGTCTCGCACCGGGGGCCGGCCGATGCTAAGTCCGCCTTAGGAACGCCATCGAGGGAGTCGGCATGGTCGCGGGGCGGCACGGGCGCGAGGACGCGGAGAGCCCGCTGAAGGGCTATTCCGCGGTCGGCTTCGCGGTGCTGGTCTGGGCCGGCTGGATCGTGGCGACGCGCGAGTCGGTGAGCACCGTCAGCCCGCTGGACCTGTCGATCCTGCGCTACGGCACGCCGGCGCTGCTGCTGGCGCCGATCTGGCTGCGCAAGGGGCTGGTGCCGCGGGGCGAGTCGTTCGGACTGCTGTGCGTCATGGCGGCGGGCTGGGGCGGCGGCTTCGTCTTCGCGACCTCCAAGGGGCTGGAGACGATTCCGGCGGCGCTGTTCGGCCCTATGGTGCCGGCGACGCTGCCGCTGATCGTGGCGGCGTGGGATTTCGCGGTGGAGCGGGCGCGCATTTCGGCGGACCGGGCGCTGGGGCTGGTGATGATCGCGGTCTCCATCGGGCTGATCGTGGGGCCGGCGGCGCTGCGCGGGGACGCGGGGTTCTTTCGCGGGGCGCCGTATCTGCTGGCCGCGGCGGTGGGGTGGAGCGCGTTCACCATCGCCTATCGCCGCTCGCGGCTGAGCGGGATCGAGGCGACGGCGTATGTGTGCCTCTACTCCGCGCCGTTTCTGGCGGCGGCGGCCTGGTGGTTCGGGACGGGGATCCCGCAGATGGAGCTGATCGGCCTGGGCTGGCTGGTGCTGGTGCAGGGGCTGCTGAGCGGGATCGGGGCGGTGGCGAGCTTCGGCTACGCGGTGCGGCATCTGGGCGTTCCGCGCACGTCGAGCTTCACGTCGCTGGTGCCCATGGGCGCCGCCTTGGGCGCCTGGGCTTGGCTGGGCGAGGTTCCGGGCCCTCTGGACTGGGCGAGCGTGGTGTGCGCGTGCCTCGGCGTGGCGATGGTGAACGGCGCGCTGGGCGGCCTGCTGCGCCGGGGGTGAGCGTCCCCGGGTCGCGCGCCCGGCGCTGGCCGAAGGAGGCCCCGGATCAAGTCCGGGGCGCCGCCGGTCGAGGGGCGAGGCGCGGCGGTTGCCGAAAGACGCGTTCGCACCCGGCGCCGCCCTCCGGCACGAAGGCGAGTCGTCGAAAGGGTCAAGGCTCGCAAGCCGAAGGCGCAGCGACCGCCGTAGGCGGCTCGGCCTTGAGGCTTTCGGCGACTCGCCGCACGCTTGGCGAAGGCCCGCCTCCGGGCCTTCTCAGCAATCTGCGAAAACCGCCCCCCAAGCGCAAACCTTCGAGGGTCCGCCAGCCGCGCCCTTGCGCGGCCGCGCTCCGAGGGGGCTCGATGCCCCCTCGGGGCGCACCCCCCTCGGGGCGCCCCCTGGCGGGGATCGCAGGGCCGTCAGACGATCATGTCGCTCTGCGTGATGGCGTTCAGATCCGTGCCGCGCAGGGTCAGCTCGGCGTTGCCGGGCAGGTCCATCTCGACGCTGCGGCCCTCCTGGCTCAGCTGGGCGAAGGCGACGCGTTTGGAGGCGAAGTTGAACGCCGAGACGTCGATCTTGTCCTTGCGGTCCCAGTCGAGGATCACGTCCTCGCCGCCGCCCGGGCCGATGACGAAGACGTCGCGGCCCTTGCCGCCGGTCAGACGGTCCTCGCCGCGGCCGCCGGCCAGGATGTCGTCGCCGGGCCCGCCGAAGAGCTGGTCGCGCCCCGCCTCGCCCTGCAGGATGTCCGGGCCGCCGTTGCCGAAGAGCTGGTCGTTGCCCGGTCCGCCGTCGAGCTCGTCGGCCCCGCGCTCGCCC
>JBCBYE010000497.1:0-3796 GCA_039816075.1 Pseudomonadota bacterium
AGCCGAATTTCGCCAGGTGATACAGCACCGAAGCGCCGACCACGCCGCCGCCGATAACCACGACACGATAGTGGGACTTCATCGCGCGCCTCTCCTGCGTCGACTGCAAATTTCCGCCACGCTACGTGCAGTGGACATTGCTGTCTAGACATGGATGTCCAATACTGCGCCGCGAAATCCGCCCCATGCAGAGGCGGCCGCATCGCCGACAGGGAGAACTGGCGACATGAAATTGGAAGCTTGGATCCGCGAGCAGCGCGAACCGGTGCGCGATCTGGTCAAGCAGGTGCGCGAGGGCGACATCTCCAAGCGCGAATTCATCGCGCTGGCGAGCACCTTCGGCGCCTCGGCCGCGTTCAGCTACGGCGTGCTGGGGATGCCCCGGCCGGCGATGGCGCAGTCCGACGGCAAGATGGGCGGCACGCTGAAGGTCGGCATGCGCATCCTCGACCTGAAGGACCCGCGCACCTGGGACTGGACGGAGCCGGCGAATGTCGGCCGCCAGTTCATGGAGCCGCTGGTGCGCTGGGACATGGATTTCAGCTTCACCGGCATGCTCGCCGAAAGCTGGGAGGTGTCGGACGACGTCAAGACCTACACGCTGCGCCTGCGCCAGGGCGTGACGTGGAACAACGGCGACGACTTCACGTCCGAGGACGTGCTGTTCAACATCGCCCGCTGGTGCGACAAGTCGGCCGAGGGCAACTCCATGGCCGCGCGCATGGCCGCGCTGATCGACGAGGACACCGGCCAGATGCGCGACGGCGCCGTGGTGGCGTTGGACGATCACACGGTGCAGCTGAACCTGCTGGACCCGGACATCAGCCTGATCGCCGGCATGATCGACTATCCCGGCCTGATCGCGCACCGGTCCTACGATCCGGCGACGGGCCTCGTGGCCTCGCCCATCGGCACGGGCCCGTTCGAGCTGGACGAGTACGAGATCGGCGTGAAGGCCTCGGTCAACCGGCGCACGAACGGATCGTGGTGGGGCGGCGAGGTGTTCCTCGACCGGGTCGAGTTCATCGACTACGGCACGGATCAGGCGGCGCTGATGGCGGCGTTCGAGTCCGAAGAGATCCACATGAACGACCAGTCGATCGGCGAGTTCATCGAGGTCTTCGACGGGCTCGGCCTGATCAAGAAGAGCAAGGCGACCGCCTCGACGATCTGCGCGCGGATGCGGCCCGACAGCTCGCCGCTGGACGTCAAGGAGGTGCGCAACGCGGTGCAGATGGCCGTCGACAACGCCGTGGTGCTGGAGCTGGGCTTCAACAACAACGGGTCCGTCGCCGAGAACCATCACATGGGCCCGATGCACCCCGAATACGCCGAGCTGCCGGCCGTGCCGCACGATCCGGCCAAGGCGCTGGAGATGCTGAAGGCCGCGGGCCACGAGGAGACGGAGATCGAGCTGATCTCCATCGACGGGGACTGGCGCACGGCGACGACGGACGCGATCGGCGCGCAGCTGCGCTCGGCCGGGTTCAACATCAAGCGCACGGTGATCCCCGGCGCGACGTTCTGGAACGACTGGACCAAGTACCCGTTCTCGACCACCAACTGGGGCGCGCGGCCGCTGGGCGTGCAGGTCTATGCCCTGGCCTACCGGTCGGGCGAGGCCTGGAACGAGAGCGGGCATGAGAACCCGGAGTTCGACGCCAAGCTGGCCGAGGCGATGGGCGTGTTCGACGCCGGCGCGCGCAGCGAGATCATGGCCGAGCTGCAGGCGATGCTGCAGGATTCCGGCGCCATGATCCAGCCGTTCTGGGCCAACGAGACCATGCACCACGTGGAGGCCGTCAAGAACATCGAGCGGCACCAGTTCCGCGAGATGCATTTCGAGAAGGTCTGGCTGGACGCCTGATCCCGACGCGGCGCGGCGACCCCGAAGGGGCGTCGCGTCGGCCTTGAGCGCGAGACGGCCCCGGGGCGATCCGGGGCCGTTTTTCCTCCGCGCCGGGCCGGGGCGGGCCGCCGCGCGCATCGACGTCGACGCGGACGGGACGGGGGCGTATCACCCGCAGGGCGCGCCGCGGCGGCGCGCGCGGCGAGGGAGACGCGGATGTTCGAAACCTGCGCCTGCGGCAGCGGCAAGAGCTATCTCGCCTGCTGCGGCCGCCTGCATGGCGGCGCCCCGGCCGAAAGCGCCGAGGCGCTGATGCGCGCGCGCTACTGCGCCTTCGTGCGGCGCGACGCGGCGTTCCTGCATCGCAGCTGGGCGCCGGAGACGCGGCCGCCGGCCGTCGATCTGGAGCCGGATCAGACCTGGACGGGGCTGGAGATTCAGTCCCACGCGGCGACCGGGCCGGACACCGCCGAGGTGCGTTTCGCCGCGCGCTGGAAGCTGGGCCGCCGCAAGGGCCGCCTGACGGAGACCAGCCGGTTCCGCCGCGACGGCGCCGGCTGGGTCTATGTGGACGGGACGGTGTCCTGAGGCGCGCGCGCCGCCCTCAGGCGGCGCCGTAGGACACGGGCTCCTCATCGGCGCGCGCGGCGAGGCGCCGGCGGATCAACCCGTCGATCGAGACCGCGCCGCCGCCCTTGATCGCCAGATGCACGAACAGGAACGCCCAGAACGCCCGCTGATCGACGATGGCGGCGTTCGAGAGGTTGTCGAACCAGACCCCGACCGTGGCCGCGTCGGCGCCGTGAAAGGCGATGTCCACGTAGCTCTGCACGCCGATGAAGATCAGCATGCCGAGGGCGGAGAGGCGGGTGAAGAGGCCGAGGACCAGCAGGATCGGCAGGATCACCTCGCCATATGTGCCCAGCAGCACCACCAGGCCCCAGGGAAAGAAGGGCACGGCCGAGGCGTCGTAGCCCGCCGCCTCCACGATGGGGGGGATGATCTGGAAATAGGCCGCGTCGGAGACCGAGAACGGCCCGCCGTCGAACTTGGTGAAGGCCGAGTTGAGAAAGTACATCAGCAGCACGCCGGCGAAGATGAGCCGGCCCAGCAGGCCCAGCAGCCAGCCGTCGCCGAGGCGTTCGATGGGGCCGGTGATGCGGTCGGTCAGGGCGTGGATGGCGCTCGGCATGGCATTCCCCTCGTTATGCGTCGGCCTGGGGCCGGTTCAGTGCGTAGCCTGCGCGGACGGCTCGGTCGAGCCGCCGGGCGCGAGATCGACGAAGGCGCCGGCGTCGAAAAGGCCTGCGAGATGGGTGGAGAGGTCGAAGACGTCGGCGGCGGCGACGCCTGCGGCGAAGTCTGCGGCGGCCTCTGCGGCGGCGTCCGCCAGCGTGCGGCCGGCCACGAGCGCGGCGAGCAAGGCGGCGCCGCCCGCGGGCAGCAGGCGCAGGTCGACGTCGAGCGCGGGGCGCAGGATCATCGCATCCTCGGCCCGCGCCAGATCGACGGCGTCCTCCCGGCCGCGCCCGGTGCTGGCCGCCCAGAGCGAGACGACGGGAAAGCGCGAGCGGATCAGCGCCAGAGAGGGGTGCGGGATCAGGCGGACCTCGCCGACCGCGTCGGGCGCGACCGCGCCGAGGCGGGCGATGGGCAGAGGCGCGGCGTCGGCGGCGTGGTAGGCCTGCACCCGGGCGAATTCCAGGCGCGCGACGTCGCCCAGATAGGGGGCGACGCGCATGGCCGGCTCGAACCCTTCGAGGAAGGCGCCGAAGCCGTCGCCGTAGCGGAAGAGGAGCGGCGAGCGCGGCGGCGCGCGTTCGAAGAAGAGGCGCGCGGCGGCGCGGAAGAAGTCGTCGCCGACGAGGGCGCGCACCGCGGGAAAGGCGTCGGCCAGCGCGTCGATGGCGGTGGCGACGACGTTGTTGCGGTCGACGTCGAAGCGGC
>JBCBYE010000461.1:0-4043 GCA_039816075.1 Pseudomonadota bacterium
AAGGCGTCACGCGCCCGCGCCTGCCGGCCGAGAACGAGGTGATCTGCACCCTGCACGATGCGGGCGTGCGGGAGCTGGCGGCGCGCATCGGCAACACCCGCTCCGCCGCGGCGCTGGAGTTCTGGCGCCCCCGCCTCGCCGGCGCCGTCGTCGCCATCGGCAATGCCCCGACGGCGCTGTTCCACCTTCTGAACATGCTGGAGGATCCCGGCTGCCCGCGCCCGGCCGCCATCCTCGGCCTGCCCGTGGGCTTCGTCGGCGCGGCCGAAAGCAAGGCGGCCCTGTGGGCGGCGCAGCCGGTCCCCTGCTGCATCGTCGACGGGCGCCTCGGGGGCAGCGCCATCACCGTCGCCGCCCTCAACGCCCTGGCGAGCCGGGCCGAATGAACAAGACCGTGCAACCCCCCCGAGCCGCCGGCGCGGCGCCCGCCGCCGCCGCCGCGCCGGGCGCCGTCGTCCCCGTGCGCGAGGGCGTGATCCACGGCGTCGGCCTCGGCCCCGGCGATCCGGACCTGATGAGCGTGCGCGCCGACCGCCTGGTGCGCGCCGCCCGGCACGTCGCCTATTTCCGCAAGGCCGGCCGCCGCGGCCGCGCCCGCAAGATCGTCGAAGGGATGCTGCGCCCGGACGCCGTCGAACATCCCATGGACTATCCCGTGACCACGGAAATCCCGGTCGCCGACCCGCGCTACAACGCCCTCCTCTCGGCCTTCTACGCGGAAAAGACAGACCACCTGCGCGCCCTCGCCCGCGCCAGCGAGGACGTGGTGGTGCTGTGCGAGGGGGATCCGTTCTTCTACGGCTCCTTCATGCACCTTCATGCGCGCCTCAAGGACAGCGCCGACGTGCGCGTGGTGCCCGCCATCACGGGCATGTCCGCCGCCTGGACCGCCACGGACATGCCCGTGACCTGGGGCGACGACGTGCTGAGCGTGCTGATGGGCACCCTGCCCGAAGATCAGCTGGCCCGCGGGCTGGAGGAGGCGGACGCCGCCGTGGTCATGAAGATCGGCCGCAACCTCGCCAAGGTCCGCGCCGCCCTGGCGCGCGCCGGCAAGGCCGACCGCGCCTGGCTGGTGGAGTTCGCCAGCATGGACGGGCAGAGCGTCACGCCCCTGACCGAGGCGACGCAGACCTCGGCCCCCTATTTCTCCATCGTCATCGTGCACGGATGCGGTCGTCGTCCGTGAGCGCGTCGCCATGACCGGACGTCTCGTCATCGCCGGCCTGGGACCGGGGGCGCAGGGCCTCGTCACGCCCGAGGCCTCCGCCGCCCTGGCGGAGGCGACGGACGTCGTGGGCTACATCCCCTACGTCGCCCGCGTGCCGGACCGGCCGGGCCTGACCAAGCACGGCTCCGACAACCGGGTGGAGCTGGACCGTGCCCGCCACGCGCTGGAAATGGCCGAGGCGGGGCGCCGCGTCGTCGTCGTCTCCTCCGGCGATCCCGGCGTCTTCGCCATGGCCTCGGCCGTGTTCGAGGCGATGGAGGCCTGGCCGCAGGCGCGCCGCGCCCTCGACGTGCAGGTGCTGCCCGGCATCACCGCCATGCTCGCCGCCGCCGCACGCGCCGGGGCGCCGCTGGGGCACGATTTCTGCGCCATCAACCTCTCGGACAACCTCAAGCCCTGGGCGCTGATCGAACGTCGCCTGCGCCTCGCCGCCGAGGCCGATTTCGCCATGGCCTTCTACAATCCCCGCTCCAGGGCGCGGCCGGGCACGCTGGCCGACGCGCTGGGCGTCCTGCGCCAGGCCTGCGGCGACGCGCGCCCGGTGATCTTCGCGCGCGCCGTGTCGACGCCCGAGGAGACGATCAAGGTGGCGCCCCTGACCGAGGCGCGGGCGGAGGACGCGGACATGCGCACCGTCGTCCTCGTCGGCTCCTCGCGCACGCGGGTGCTGCCGCGCCACGGCGCGCCGCTGGTCTACACGCCCCGCTCGGCCCCTGCATGAGCGTCCAGCCAGTCCATCACCTCGGCGACGGAACCGGCCTCACGCCGCGGCGGCGCGGCGGGCCGGTCGATCAGGATCACCGGCAGGCCCAGCGCCCGCGCCGCCTCGATCTTGCCGTAGGCGCCGGTCCCGCCGGAATTCTTGGAGACGACGATCCGCACGCCCTCCGCCGCCATCATCGCCCGGTCCGCCGCCGCGTCGAACGGGCCGCGGTCGATCAGGACGCGATGGTCGGGAAACGGCGGCGGGCTCGCCGGCGGGTCGATCAGGCGCAGCACGTAGCGATGCTGCGGCGCGCCGGCGAAGACGTTCAGATGCACCCGGCCCACGGCCAGCAGCACCGTGCAGGCGGGCCGCGCCAGCGCCTCCGCCGCGGCGGCCAGGCTCGGCACGCGGATCCAGCGATCCCCCGGCCGCGGCGCCCATGGCGGCCGGGTCAGCGCGATCAGCGGCACGCCCTTCGCCTCGGCCGCGGCGACGGCGTTGGCGCTCATCTGCGCGGCGAAGGGATGCGTCGCGTCGATCAGATGCGTGACGCCCTCGGCCTCGAGATGCGCGGCCAGCCCCTGCGGCCCGCCGAAGCCGCCGACGCGCTGGGGCAGGGGCTGGCGCGCAGGCCGCGCCACGCGCCCCGCGAAGGACACCGTGCCGCGCACGCCCGTCTGCGCCAGCGCGCCGGCCAGGGCCGTCGCCTCGGTCGTGCCGCCCAGGATCAGAAGGTTCGCGGTCATGGCTGAGGATCCCTGGCTGACCATCGTCGGCCTGGGCGAGGATGGCGCCGCGGGCCTCTCCCCCGCAAGCCGCGCCGCGCTGCAGACGGCCGAGGTCGTCATGGGCCCGCCCCGCCACCTCGCCCTGCTGTCGGACCTGCCGGACCTGACGGCGGAGCGGGTGGCCTGGCCCGCGCCCTTCGCCGACGGCCTTCCGACGCTGCTCGCCCTGCGCGGCCGGCGCGCCGTCGCCCTCGCCTCGGGCGATCCGTTCTGGTTCGGCGCCGGCGCCGTGATCGCCCGGTCCCTGGCCCCGGGCGAGTGGCGGGCGCTGCCCGGCCCCTCGACGTTTTCTCTGCTCGCCGCGCGCCTCGGCTGGCGGTTGGAGGAGACGGTCTGCCTCGGCCTGCACGCCGCCCCCCTGACGCGCCTGCGCCCGCACCTGGCGCCGGGACTGCGCGCCGCCGTCCTGCTGCGCGACGGCAACGGACCGGCCGCGCTCGCCGCCTACCTGCTGTCCCAGGGCTGGCCCGAGGCGCGCCTGACCGTGCTGGAGGCGCTGGGCGGCCCGCGCGAGCGTCGCCGCGACGGCACGGCCGCCGCGCCGCCGCCAGGGCCCTTCGCCGCTCCGCTCGCCGTGGCGCTGGCGCTCGACGCCGCAACGCCCGGGCCCGCCCTGCCGCGGGCGTCGGGCCTGCCCGACGACGTCTTCGACACCGACGGTCAGATCACCAAGCGGCCGATGCGGGCCCTCGCCCTCTCGGCCCTGGCCCCTTTGCCGGGGGAGCGGCTGTGGGACATCGGCGCCGGCTCCGGCTCCATCGCCGTGGAATGGCTGCTGAGCGCCCCGCGGACCCAGGCCGTCGCCGTGGAGCCGCGCGCCGACCGCGCCGCCCGCATCCGCCGGAACGCCGACGCGCTGGGCGCGGACCGGCTCGACGTGGTGCAGGGCGAGGCGCCCGGCGCGCTCTCGGGCCTCCCCCCGCCCGAGGCCGTCTTCATCGGCGGCGGCCTCTCCGCCGCGCTGCTCGACGCGCTCCGGACCCGCCTGAGCCCCGGCGTCCGCCTCGTCGCCCACGCCGTCACGCTCGAAAGCGAGGCGCTGCTGGCCGAGGCCCATGCCCGGCTCGGCGGGGACCTCATGCGCGTGGAGCTGGCCGAGGCCGCGCCGCTGGGACCGCGCCGCGGCTGGCGCGCCGCCTATCCGGTGGTGCAGTGGAGGACGCGCCTGTGATCGTCGCCGGATTCGGGTTTCGCGCCGGCGCCACGCCCGACAGCCCGGCGCGCGGCGGCGAGCGCCTGCGCCAGGCTGTCGGGCGTGGCGCCGGCGCGAAACCCGAATCCGGCGACGATCACAGGCGCGTCCTCCACTGCACCACCG
>JBCBYE010000443.1:0-4166 GCA_039816075.1 Pseudomonadota bacterium
GTCGGGCCAGGGCTCCGTCGCGCTGGTGGGGGCCGGGCCGGGGCCGGCGGACCTGCTGACGCTGCGCGCCGCCCGGCTGATCGCCGAGGCGGATGCGGTGTTCCATGACCGGCTGGTGGACCCGTCGCTGCTGGAGCTGGCGCGGCCCGACGCGTGGCGCGTCTGCGTGGGCAAGGCGCCGGGCGCGCATCACTGGCCGCAGGACCGCATCGACGCGCTGCTGGTGCGCGCGGCGCGCGACGGGCTGCGCGTGGTGCGGCTGAAATGCGGCGATCCGGGCGTCTTCGGCCGCGCGGCGGAGGAGATGGCGGCGCTGGACGCGGCGGGCCTGCCCTGGCGGATCGTGCCCGGCGTCACCGCGGCCAGCGCCGCGGCGGCCGCCGCCGGATCGGTGCTGACCGAGCGGGGGGAGACCGACGCCCTGGTGCTCGCCACGGCCCATGCCCGCGAGGGCGCGGCGCCGCCGGACCTGGCGCGTCGGCTGGTTCCCGGGACCACGCTGGCGCTTTACATGGGCGTGGGGCGGGCGCCGGCGGTGGCGAAGGAGCTGCTGAGCGCCGGACAGGACCCCGACCTGCCCGTGGAGGTGGTGTTCCGGGCGGAGCGGCCGGACCAGACGGTGCTGCGCCTGACGCTGGGCGGGCTGGCGCAGGCGATGAAGGGGCGCGCGAAGGACGGCCCGGCGATCATTTTCGTCAGGCGACCGGCGGCGCCCGTCCCGGAGGCGCCTGCGGCCGAGCGAGCCGCGGAGGCGGCGAGCTGCGTCTGAGGCGCCCCGGACCCGCGGCGGCGCCCGGCGGCGACCCCAGGAGGCCCCGGATCAAGTCCGGGGCGAGACGGCGCGGGGCGTCCCGGGCGCGGACGACCGTCCCGGGCGGACCGCGGCGAGGTCGCCCGTCGCGCAGGGCCGGGCGCAGGCTCGCCCCGGACATGATCCGGGGCCTCCTTCGTCCGCCACGCCGCGCGGCCCTCGCCGAGCAGGCGCCTAGCCCAGAACCGAAAAACTCGATTCCGTGTTGATCTCGCGCCGACGCGAGAAGAAGCCGAGGCTCAGGTCGCGGTCCAGATAAGGCAGGCGCAGGGTCACAGGGTCGGCGTCGTGGTCGTGGCCGTTCTCGCAGGCCTCGATCAGCTCGGCCATCAGCTTTCCGGCGATGGGGGCGTTCTTGTACTGGTTCCCCGAGGACCCGCAGGCCATGTAGAAGCCCGGCAGCGAGGAGCGGTCGTAGATCGGGATCCAGTCGGTCGAGGCGTCGTAGAGATCGGCCACGCCGCGCATGCGCGAGGGGATGCCGAGCGACGGAACCCGCTGGGCGTAGCGCATCGCCTGAAGGCTCCACTGGTCGGTGAAGCTGCGGTCCAGATCGCGTTCGTCCTCCAGCCAGACATGCGGGTCGCATTCGGGGTCTTCGGAGCCGATCAGGATGTGGTTGCCGCTTTCGGGCCGCACGTAGAGGCCCACGTCGCTGTCGGAGACGATGGTTCCCGCGCCCTCGAAATCGACGCCCGGCGGCGCGGGGACATGCACCACCTCCTGCCGCAGGGGGCGGGTGGCGATGGTCATGTCGCCCAGCACGCCCGCCATTTCGTTGACCTTGGCGGAGCCGGGGCCGGCGACGTTGACCACGATGGGCGCGTGGATCGTCTCGCCATCCGCCAGGCGCACGCCCGCGGCGCGGCCGTTGTCCCGCAGGATGTCGACGACGTCGACCTTGGTGCGGAACCGCGCCCCATGCAGGCGGGCGGCGTCGGCGAGGTTCTGGGCCGAGAGGGCGGGGTCGGTGACGTAGCCGGCCCTGGGCCAGAAGACGCCGCCCGCGAGGCGGCCGCCATTGGGCTCTCCGAACGCGGGATCGTCGCGGCGCTTGGGCGGGTGGAAGCTGTCGAGCGCGTAGAACGGCAGCTTTTGCGCGAGGGTCTCGGGCAACCATTCCTCGAACGGGCAGTCGAGCTCGGCCGAGTAGCGCATGTGCTTGTCGAGAAAGCCGTTGGCCTCGGTCTTCATCACCAGGCAGCCGACTTCGCGGAAGCGGGCGAGGTCGGCGCCCGGCGGCAGGGCGAGATGGTCGGCCCAGTCGCGCCAGTAATGGTAGCCCTCCCATGCCAGGGCGGTGCCGTCGAGGGTGCTGTAATGCATGCGGATGATGGCGCAGGAGGCGGCGGTGGAGCCGTGGCCGATCTGCGCGGCGCGGTCGAGGGAGAGGGTGGAATACCCCTTCTTGGCGAGTTCGAACGCGATGGCGGCGCCGATCACGCCGCTTCCGATGATGACGACGTCTGGGGAGGGGGCGTCAGGCATGGCGGCCGGCTTTCTGCATGGCGTGGACGTAGGTTTCGAAGGCGGCGACCTCCTCGGGCGGCGCCGCGCGCCCGGTGAAGACGAGGAGGTATTCGGGGACGAGGGCGAGGCGGTCGCGCCAGGGCTCGCGCAGTTCGGCCTGATCGTAGCCGAGCTGGGTGAAGTAGAGGACGCGGGCGCGGGCATGCGCCTCCTTCGGGGGATAGGCGTGACGGGCGAACATGGCCGTCAGGGCGTCCAGCCGGCGCGCGTCCGACAGGTCGAGCACGCGGCGCACGGGGCCGGAGCGGCGGGCCCATTCGCGGATGGCGAAGTCGAGGGGGGTCGAGAAGAGTTCCGCATCGGCGGTGATGCGGAAGACGTTGAGGACGGCCTGGGTGATCGTCGCGGCCGGGGCTTCGGCCATGGAGATGAGGCCGGCGTCGTTGGTGTCCTGCCAATGGCGCAGGAGGGCGTCGAGCAGTTCCTGACGGCTCTTGAAGTACCAGTAGAAGGAGGAGCGGGAGACCTGGAGACGTTCGCCCAGGGTCAGCACCTTCACCTGGCTGACGCCGTCGGAGATGAGCACGTCGAGGGCGACGTTGAGCCAGTCCTCGCGGGTCGCCTTGACGTTGCCGGGGTGGGGCGCGGCGGCGGAGAGGGGGATGGGCTCGGTCATGGGCGGGCGCCGGCGTTCGCGGTCGTCCGGACGGCGCGGCTGGGCGCCGTCTCGCCCCGGACTTGATCCGGGGCCGCCTTGGGCGGGGCCGGGCGCTGCGCCGGAAGGCCTGGCGCGGCGGCGGCGCGCCATCCGTCGCCCCGTCCGTTGGGGCGCGCGGGGCGGCGAGGCAGGAGGCCCCGGATCGGGTCCGGGGCGCCGGTCGCGCCTGGCGGCCCGGCATCCGCCGATCCGACGCGCGGCGCGGGAGGGGGGCGGAGCGCCATCAGCTTTCGTAGGGCGCGCCGCCCTCCTCCGTGCGGCGGGCGATGAAGGCCCGCATGGCGTCCAGGCGGTCGGCGTCGAGGGGGAGAGGCTCGGCCTCCGCCAGGCGGCGCTTCCAGATGGCGGTGGCGCGTTCGGTGGCGTCGAGGCCGCCGGCCTCGGTCCAGGCGCCGAAATTGGACCAGTCGGCGACGAGCGGTTCGTAGAAGGCGGATTGGTAGCGGGCCATGGTGTGGGTCGCGCCGAAGAAATGGCCGCCGGGCTGCACCTCGCGCAGGGCCTCCAGCGCGATGTCGGCGTCGTCGGCCGGGGGCGCGGTGCAGAGCTCGGCGAAGGTCTGCACCATCTCCATGTCGGTGATGAGCTTTTCGTAGCTGACGGTCAGGCCGCCTTCGATCCAGCCGGCGGCATGCAGGATGATCGTGGCGCCGGCCAGCACCGCGCCCCAGCAGGACATCTCGGTCTCGTGCGCGGCCTGGGCGTCGTTGACGTTGGCGGCGCAGCCGGCGGCGGAGCGCCAGGGCAGGCCCAGCAGGCGCGCCAGCTGACCGGCGCCGAGATTGGCCTTCACATGCTCCGGCGTGCCGAAGGCGGGGGCGCCGGATTTCATGTCGACCGAGCTGGCGAAGGCGCCGTAGCAGACCGGCGCGCCGGGCTTGGCCAGCTGCGTGAGGGTGATGGCGGCCAGCGCCTCCGCATGGCTGAGGGTCAGGGCGCCGGCGACGGTGACGGGCGCCATGGCGCCCATCAGGCAGAAGGGCGTGACGATGGAGACCTGGCCGTGGCGCGCGAAATCGAGCAGCCCCTGCGCCATGGGCACGTCGATGGTGCGCGGGGAGTTGGTGTTGATGATGGTGTAGCTGTGCGATGCGGCGCGGAAGGCGTACGCCTTCCGCGCCGCATCGCACAGCTACACCATCATCAACACCAACTCCCCGCGCACCA
>JBCBYE010000051.1:0-12546 GCA_039816075.1 Pseudomonadota bacterium
CCTCCGCAGCCCGCCTCAGGCGCGGCGGCGGCGCCTCAGCGCGACGAGCCCGGCCAGCCCCGTCGCCAGCAGCGGCAGCGCCGCCGGAACCGGGATCGCCTGCGTCGGAGCCTCCCGCCACGGCACGGGACCGAAGAGGATGCCGGTCAGCGACCTATCGACCGTCTCGTTAAAGTAATCGATCGAGGCATCAAGGGTCGAGCCGTTGGGGGTCGAAAACACGCCCCCGATCACGAAGCTCTGCAGCGAGGCGATGCTGGCCGAAAGATCCTCGATGTCCGGCGACAGCGCCGGGCCGTTCAACACGGCGTTGAGATCGTTGTTGAAGTCAGTGTCGCCGGTAAGAACGAAGGGGATGGAGGGCGTCGAATCTTCGAGCAAGCTCTTCAGCTCGAACTCGTTGGGGTCGTCGAACTGGATCTCGACGCCGGTATCCGGCGACATCTCCAGCATCGCGCCGCTGGTCAGCCCCGTGACCTTGATCGTGCCCAGCGGGTCCTCGAACGTCGAGTCCGGACCGTCGTCGACATCGAGCGTCGCGCTGTCGATCGTGAACTCGAGGAAGAGATCCTCGCCCAGCAGAAAGGCCTGCATTTCCGACGGGGCCTCGGGCGCGATGCGCACGATCTCCCCTGCATTGAACCCGAAGCCGATCGGCAGCGCGGCGGCCGGACCCGTCAGCGCACACACTGCGGCAACGGCCGCGACCAAGCTCATCTTCATGGCAAACGCCCCTCACGCTCGAACGGCAGAAGCCCGACGCCCGCACACACCTAGCAGAACGAGACCGCGCCCCGCCGCGACCTGCAACGCGGCCCCCGGCTCATCCCGGCAGCCGCGGGTCGCGGTTCCCCGTGCGCACCAGCGCTTCGCCCGGCGTCGGGGCCGGCGGCGCCTCGCCGGCATCCATCATCCGCATCAGCCGGCCCTTCTCGCCCGCATCGTCCGGCCGGCTCAGCGCCTCGGCCAGGTCCGACAGCGAGGCGATCGAATGCGAGGCGCGGAACGAATCCACATGCGGCAGCAGCGCCCGCACCCCCTGCGCCTTGGGCGCGAAGCCGTCCCAGCGCAGCAGCGGGTTCAGCCAGATCACCTTGCGCGCGCTCAGCTGCAGCCGCTCCGCCGCCGCGCGCAGCCGCTCGGGGTCGTCGCGGTCCAGCCCGTCGGTGATCAGCAGCACCACCGCGCCCTGCCCCAGCACGCGGCGCGACCAGTCGCGGTTGAACTCGTGCAGGCACTCGCCGATGCGCGTGCCGCCCTCCCAATCCATCGCCTCGCGCCCGCAGGCCTCCAGCGCCGCATCCACGTCGCGCCGGCGCAGGTTGCGCGTGATGTTGGTCAGCCGCGTGCCGAAGGTGAAGGCATGGACCTGCGCCCAGCCGGCGCCCTTGGCGTTGGCCGCCGCATGCAGGAAATGCAGCAGCATCCGCGAATACCCGCTCATGGAGCCGGAGATGTCGCACAGCGCCACCAGGTTCGGCCAACGCACCGCCCGGTCGCGCATGGCAAAGCCGCGCACGTCGCCGCCCGTGCGCATGGAGGCGCGCAGCGTCGCGCGCCAATCGGCCTTGCGCCCGCGCGCATCGGGCCGCGTGCGGCGGCTGGCGATGGGCTTCACCGGCAGTTCCAGCTTGGCGATGGCGCGCTTGGCCAGCGCCTGCTCGGCCGCGGTCATCTGCTCGAAATCCATGCTCTGCAGCCGCTCGTCGAGGCTGAAGGTCAGCGTCGCGTCCACCTCGATCCGCTCGCCCTCCGCCTCCTTTTCCGGGGGCGGCGGCGCGTCGGCGCCGTCCAGCAGCGCCTCGGCCGCGCGTCGCTCCGCGCTCTGCGGGTCGGGGGTTTCGTTCAGGCCCCGCATGATCGGGCTCAGCAGGCTCATCATCCGCTCCAGAAACTGCGGATCGCGCCAGAACAGGCGAAACACCTGCGCGAAGACCTGCCGATGTTCGGGGCGCGACACGAAGCAGGCGTGCAGCGTCCAGTAGAAGTCGGTCTTGTCGGTGAACCCCGCCGCCTGCACCGCGCGGATCGCGTCCGCCGTGCGCCCCGGCCCCACCGGCAGGCCCGCCTTGCGCAGCGCGCGGGCGAAATGCACCACGTTGGCGTGCAGCTTGCCATCCTCGGGGATGGTCAGGTGGGGAAAGCGTTGAACGTCTTCGACCATGGCGCGCCTCCGCGACGCCGCCGGGGGGCGGACGCCGGCGCATCAGATAACTCGACCCCGAGCGCGTCGCCAGTCGAAGGCGGATCGGGCCGCGGCCGACCCGCAGCGGCGGGGCCGCGCCGCGCGCAGACCCCGGCGCCGAGGCCCCGTCCCTCAGACCCGCGCCGCGCGCCGGCCGGGCGTCAGCGCCTCCGCCGACGCGCCGCGCCCAGCGCCGCCAGCCCGGCCAGCAGCAGACCCGCCGCCCCCGGCAGCGGCACCTGCGTCCCGCCGCCGCCGCCGCCCCCGGGCGTCGCGGTCAGCAGACCGTCCAGCGTCGCCTCGTCGAAGGCCTGGGCATAGCTCGCGCCCGAGCCCACCGCCCGCAGCGTCGCGCCGTTGGGCAGCACGAAGCCCACGCGGCCCGTGCCCAGGAAATTCGCCTCGATGCGCTGCGCCACCTGGATCAACGACGTGCCCACGCGGGTCGAGGCGGTCGCCGTCGCCTCCAGCTCCGAGCGCAGGGTGAACACCTCGCCATAGGTGAACTGGAACGACCCCGTCGGGCCGGAGGCCAGCCCCCCCACCGTCGTGTCGAACGCCCCGAAGGACTTGGGACCCGAAAACAGGTCCGTCGCGGACTGGTTGTTGATGTCCGCCCGGTCCCAGAACTGCATGCGGCTCAAGAACCCGGTCGACAGAAGATCCGCGCCCGGCGGCAGGTCCTGGGTGCGATCCACCGAAACGCCGCCCGTCACCACCATCTTCACCGTGGCCGTGTCGGTCATGCCCGCCTGCGCCGGCGTCGGCGCATCGATGATGAACTCGTCGAAGCTGAACGCCCCGATCCGCGCCGCCGCCCCCAGATCCGAGGCGCCGTCGAACCGCACATAGGCCGACGCGCGCAGCAGGCCCGGCGTGGCCTGCGCCAGAACGGCGGCGCCGACATCCGCGTCGGCGTCCGGGTTCGTCGCCGCCGGATCGCCCAGCCCGAAATTCGTGCGCCGCGACCGCTGATCCGTCAGGTCGACCCGGGTCAGCGCCGTCCCCTGCGGCCCGAAGCCGTTGCGCCCGAAGTCGAACCGCGTGTCGCGCGAGTCCACCACGCTCAACGAATAGCTCGTGCCATTCTGCACCAGCGCCTGCGCCGCGCCGGCGCCCGCCAGCACGACGGCCGCCGCCGTCATCGCGATGATCCGCATTCCCGCTCCCCTCAGATCGGTCAGGTCAATGACCCAAGGGAAACCCAAATCGGCTGAACATGGCATGACCGCGGTCGCCGTCGCCGTCGACGTCTGCGACGCAGTCGCCGTCTGCGGCGCAGGCGAAAACCGCCCTGCCGGCCCTCAGACCGGCAGATCCCACCAGGTCCGCCCCGCGCCGATGATCGTCAGCGACAGCGCCAGAGAGATCCAGCCCTCCTGCCGCTGATCCCTGAACAGGCGCAGCAGGCTGGGCAGCGTCGCCACCCGCGTGGCGAAGCGGCAGGCGAAGGCGAAGCCGATGATGCAGGCGATGCCGTAGACCACCGGCGGCGTCGGATCGTCGCCGTTCAGGGTGAAGCGCGCCAGCATCCACGGCCCGAACAGGCCCAGCGGCAGCGCGAAGGCCCAGGGCTCCCAATACCGCGACCGGCGCTGAGCATAGGCGCGCATGCCCGCCAGCACGGCGAAGCCGAACGGCGCCAGCTGCCCGATCAGAACCAGCGAGTCGGTGGAGCGCACCGCCGCGATGCGCCAGAACGGCAGCGGCCCGGCCGGCGGCGGCAGATAGACCACGCCCACGACGGCCGCCGTCAGCAGCGTGCCCAGCAGCCACACGCGCCACGCCGCGGCCAGCGCGCCCCGGCGCCCGGTCTCCCACGCCGCCAGCGTGAGGCCCAGCACCAGCCCCGGCAGCCCGAAGGCGAAACCGGCGATGCCGGCCGCGAAGGCGGTGACGATCAGCTCCATCGCCGCCGCGCCCCGGCCATCGCCGCGCAGATGTTTCCAGACCGGGTCAAGACGCCCCCCGTCGACCTGCGCCGCCCGGCATTCGTTCCGGCGGCGCGTACGCATTCACCCTGCGGTCATGACATCGGCGCGTGAAGATTTCGTTTGCGCCGCGGCGCGCCCGCGCCTCGGACCCGACCGGCGCAAGGCCGCCGCCCGGTCCCCGCGCGGCGATCAGGCCCGCACCCGTCGGCCGCCCCCGCTCAGCCGCAGACCCCCGCGCCCCGCGGGCGCGACGGCCGCGCGGTCACGCCGGCTCCAGCCGCGCGCGCGCATCGTCCAGAATGCGCTTGGCCTCGCTGCCCTGCAGCTTCTGGATATCGTCCTGGTATTTCAGGATCGCGCCGACCGTGTCGGCGATCACCTGCGGGCTCAGCTGCACCGCGTCCAGCGCCACCAGGCACTTGGCCCAGTCGATGGCCTCGGCCACGCCCGGCTTCTTGAACAGGTCCTCCTCGCGCAGCTGCTGCACGTAGGCGACCACCTCGCGGCTCAGCGCCTCCTGCGCCTCGGGCGCGCGGGCGGTCAAAATCGCCATCTCCCGCTCGAAATCGGGGTAGTCGACCCAATGATAAAGGCAGCGGCGCTTGAGCGCGTCATGCACCTCGCGCGTGCGGTTGGAGGTCAGGATCACGATCGGCGGCTCCTCCGCCTTCACCGTGCCCAGCTCGGGGATCGTCACCTGAAAATCGCTCAGCGCCTCCAGCAGGAACGCCTCGAACGGCTCGTCGGTGCGGTCCAGCTCGTCGATCAGAAGCACCGGCGCGCCGCCCGCATGGGGGCGCATGGCCCGCAGCAGCGGCCGCTCGATCAGGTAGTCCGGCCCGAACAGCTCCGCCGTCAGCGCCTCGCGGTCGCCCTTGCCGGACGCCTCCGCCGTGCGGATCGCCACCATCTGCGCCGCGAAGTTCCATTCGTAGACGGCGCTGGAGGCGTCGAGCCCCTCGTAGCATTGCAGCCGGATCAGATCGCGCCCCAGGCAGGCGGCCAGCGCCTTGGCGATCTCGGTCTTGCCCACGCCCGCCTCGCCTTCCAGGAACAGCGGCCGGCCCAGCGTCAGCGACAGAAACACCACCGTGCCCAGATCGCGGCCGCAGACATAGCCGGCCTCGCCCAGGCGCGTCTGCACGTCGTCGATGGAGGCGGGAAGCGGCTGGCTCATCGGGCGGTCTCTCACGTGGACGGGCGACGCGTCGCGTCGCGGGGCGGCAGGCGACGCGGCACGTCGCGGAACGGCGAACGCCGCCGGGCGTCGCGCCTCGGCGGGCGGGCCAAAGGAAGGCCGCAGGCGCGCAAGGTCAAGGGCGCCGCCCCGCGCACGCCCCGCCCGGTCTCGGCAGCCTGGCCGCGGCCGCCCTCCGCCGCCTCCCCTCGCGAAGGCCCCGCCAGAGGCAGCGTGGCCGGCGCAGCGTGCCCCGCGCAGCGTGGTCGACGGCCGCCTCCCGCCCAGGTCCCGGGGTCCGCCGGTTCGCAGCGCCCGCGGCGCCGCAGGACCCCGTCGCCATCGACCTCGTCGGGGTCCGCCTCTTCGCCGTCGCGTCCCGGCAGGGCGAGCCCGCCGATCTCGGCGACGATCCCGCCGCGCCGCGCCGCGCGCCCCACCCCTTGCCCGTCCCGCCCCGCGACGCAGGTTGCGCGCCACGGCCGCGACGCCCCGGCCCCGGCGCCCCGATACGAGTTCGATCCCATGCAGACCGGCGATCCCGACCCGCTCGCGACCCTCAACGACGCCTTCGTGCGGCTCGCAGATGCGCGGCTGCGCCTGATCTCCGTCTTCGACGACCTGCGCTACGACCGCGCCGACGCCGACATCCTCTCCGTCGCCATGCGCCGCCACGCGGTCCAGGCGTTGGCCCGCGCCGGGTTCCGTCAGACCTCCGGCTCGGTCCTGACCCGCGCCGCCGACGGGGCGCGCTGCCTGATGCCCAAGTTCCACGCCCTCGGCGCCTCGCCCTTCGACGCCATGCGCTACACGCCCCGGCGCGAGGCGGACTTCTGCCTGCTCACCCCCACCCAGACCGCCGCCGCCCTGATCGACGCCTACGCGCCCGATCAGGCCGCCGCCCGCATCGCCGAGCTGATGGAGAGCCAGCCGGTCAACCTCTACCGCCTGCTCGACTTTCTCGAATCCAAGCCCGACCACGACGCCTTCCGCCGCGCCTTCCGCTCGCTCGAGGCGCGCCAGGCCGAGCTGATCGCCGCCGGCCCCCTCAGCCGCCGCCGCGCCCTCGGCTGACCCGCGCGCGCCCTGTCCCCCGGCGCGCCGCCGCGCTAGAGGCGGCGGGCCATGCCCAAAGGAGCCCGACCCATGACCGATGCCTGGCCCCCCTCCGGCGACTGGACCGACCCGCAGCCGCAGGCGCTGGGCTTCGACGCCGACGCGCTGGCCGAGGCCGTCGCCCAGGCCGAGGCCAGCGAAACCCCGATCGCGCGCGACGTCGCCTCCGCCCTCGAAGACGGGCTCTTCGGCGAACCCTGGCCCATCCGCAAGGTCATCGGCCCGGTGAAGCCGCGCGGCGGGCCCGCGGGCGTCATCCTGCGCCACGGCGCCCTCGCCGCGCGCTGGGGCGACGTGCGGCGCGTGGACATGACCTTCAGCGCCACCAAAAGCTACCTCGCGATCTGCGCCGGCCTCGCCGTGGACGACGGGCGGATCCCCGACATCCACGCGCCCGTGCGCGACCTGGTGGACGACGGCGGCTTCGACGCGCCCCAGAACCGCGAGATCACCTGGGCGCACCTCCTCCAGCTCAGCTCCGAGTGGGAGGGAGAGCTCTGGGGCAAGCCCGACTGGGTCGACCACAACCGCGACCTGAACCCCGCCCCCGGCGCCCCGAACCTCAAGGGCCAGAAGCGCGCGCTGAACGCCCCCGGCACGCATTGGGAATACAACGACGTCCGCGTGAACCGCCTGGCGCTCGCCCTGCTGCGCGTCTGGCGCCGCCCCCTGCCCGAGGTGCTGCGAGAGCGGATCATGGACCCCATCGGCTGCTCGGACACGTGGGAATGGCACGGCTACGAGACCTCTTGGGTGGAGATCGACGGCCGCCCCATGCAGTCCGTCTCCGGCGGGGCCCATTGGGGCGGAGGAATGCAGATCAGCACGCTCGACCACGCCCGCGTCGGTCAGCTGATCCTGCGCCGCGGCGAATGGCAGGGCCGGCGCCTGCTGTCCGAGGGCTGGATCGACGCCTGCCTGACGCCCTCGCCCCTCAACCCCGATTACGGGTTCCTGTGGTGGCTGAACGCCCGCGGCGCCACGGCGCCGGACGCCTCCCGCGCCAGCCACTTCATGATCGGCGTCGGCGCCAACGTGGTCTGGGTGGACCCCGCGCTCGACCTCGTCGCCGTGGTGCGCTGGATCGACAAGCCCGCCTTCCCCGACTTCGCCCGCCGCGTGACCCAGGCGGCGCGGGTCGCCGCATGAGCGCCTTCGACCCCGCCCGCTTCGCCATCATCGCCGACATCCACGGCAACGCCGACGCCCTTCGCGCGGTGCTGGCCGACATCGACGCCCAGGGCGTCGCGCATGCGGTGAACCTCGGCGATCATGTCAGCGGCCCCATGGCCGCGCGCGAAACCGCCGATCTGCTGATGGCGCGGGACTTTCCCTCGATCCGCGGCAACCACGACCGCTGGGTGCTCGACGCGGACCCCGCGCAGATGACTTCCGTCGACGTCGCCGCCCGCGCGCAGCTCGACGACGCGCATCTCGACTGGCTGCGCGGCCTCCCCGCCACCCTCGCGCCGGCGGAGGAGGTCTTTCTCTGCCACGGCACGCCCCTCAGCGACGAGACCTATTGGATGGAGGCCGTCGCCCCCGACGGCCAGGTCGTCCCCCGCCCCCGGGCGGAGGTCGAGGCCGAGGCCCGGGGCCTCTCCGCCGGCCTTCTCCTCTGCGGTCACACGCACATGCCCCGCCGGCTGGACCTCGCCGACGGCCGCGTTCTCCTGAACCCCGGCAGCGTCGGCTGTCCCGCCTATCAGGACGATCTGCCGGTCCCCCACCGCGTGCAGACCGGCTCCCCCGCCGCCTGCTACGCCATCGCCGAGCGGGTCGCCGACGGCTGGTCCACGACATTCCGCCATGTCCCCTACGACCCCGCCCGCATGATCCGCCTCGCCCACGAGGCCGACCACCCGCACTGGCAGACGCGCCTCGCCACGGGCTGGGTGGACTGAGCGACGGGGGCGGCGGCGGGGCGCGCCGCCGAGGACGCCGCCGCCCCTTGACGCCGCCCCGCCGCCCAGCCTCACGTGGGGCGAAGATCCGCCGGCGGCCCCCGCGCCGCCGCCCCCGGAGCAGACCGAGGCCGACGGCATGAGCGACCCGCACAGCACCTACGCCGCGCTCGGCATCCCCGAGATCCTCGCGGTCCCCCTCGCCCTGATCGCCCTCAGCCTCGCCCTGGCCCCCTGGTTCGGCGGAACGCAGATCGGACCTCTCACGGTCCCGTCGCTGCGCCGCACCCCCGTCGCCGCGCGCGTCGCCCTGCCCTGCCTGTTTCTCGCAAGCCTCGCCGGCTTCCTCCCGATCTGGAGCCAGGACGCCGCCGCCCCGCCCGTCTTCGACGACCGGGGTCCCGCCGTGACCGACGACGCGTCGCCGGACCCGATGCCGCCGACGCCCTCGCCCGCCGGCGACTACGCCCTCTCAGGCCGCCTCGGCGACTACGCCGCCACGCTCGACATCACCCTTGACGACGACTGCGCCTTCACCGGCTGGGCGAGCTTCGACGGCGCCCCCACCGGGGGGGCGCGAAACCGCCTCTCCGGCACGGTGGACGGCCGCGACGTCCGCTTCACCCGCCGCCTCGACGGGGTCGAACGCGGCAAAAGCGACCGGTTCGTGGGCGGGCTGACCGAAAACGGAACCGCTTTGGAAGGCGCCTGGGGTCCCTTCGCCTTCACCGCCGGGATCGAACCGGCCCTCGAACGCTGCGACCCGCCCTGAAGACGCGCGGCACGGCGCAGCGCGCATGACCGACGCGACCCGCGGCCGGCCTCGCAACGCTCAGACGCCCCGCCGCGTGGATCGCGCCGCTTACAACAGCGCCACCGTCGCCAGCCCCAGAAAGCTGAAGAACCCGACGACGTCGATCGTCGTCGTCACGAAGGGGCCGGAGGCGATGGCAGGGTCCACGCCCGCCCGCTCCAACGCCAGGGGCGCCGCCACGCCCGCCGCCGCGGCCATGAAGAACGTGAAGACCAGCGACGCGCCCAGCACCGCGCTCAGCCCCGCATCGCCGAACCACGCGAACGACACCGCGGCCAGCACCGCGCCGAACATCGCGCCGGTGCCCAGACTGGTCAGCAGCTCCCGCCGCACGATGCGCCACGCGTTCGCCGGCGTCAGGTCCTTGGTGGCCAGCGCGCGCACCGTCACCGTCATCGTCTGGGTGCCCGCATTGCCGCCCATAGCGCTGACCACCGGCATCAGGATCGCCAGCGCCACGATCGCCTCCAGCGCCGCGTCGAACTGCGCGATCACCAGCGCCGACAGCAGCGCCGCGCCGCAGCTGACGCTCAGCCAGGGCGCGCGCGAGCGGATCGTCTCCCACACCTTGTCCGACAGGCTCTCGTCGCCCACGCCCGCGAGGCGCTTGAGGTCCTCGTCCGCCTCCTCGTCCAGCACCTCCATGGCGTCTTCCATGTGGATCACGCCCACCAGGCGGCCCGCGGCGTCGGCCACCGGGGCGCTGATCATGTGGTACTGATTGAAGGCGTAGGCGACTTCCTGCTGCGGCTCGTCGACGCCCATCACCTCCATCCGCTCGCGCTTGAGCGCCTCGAGCGAGCGCATGCGCTGCGCGCCCATGATGCGGCTGAGCGGGACCAGCCCCACCGGCTTCATCGCCGGGTCCACCAGCACCACGTCGTGGAACTGATCGGGCAGCGTCTCCAACGCGCGCATGCGGTCGATCATGTCGCCCACGGTCCAGAACGGGGGGGCGGTCACGAAATCGCGGCGCATCAGGCGGCCGGCGGAGTATTCCTGATAGCCCAGGCCCTGGCGCACGGCGGCCGCGTCCACCGGCTCCAGCGCGTCGATCACCTCGGCCTGGCGGGCGGGGTCCAGGTCCTCCACCAGATAGACCACGTCCTCGGCGTCCAGCTCCCGCGCCGCGGCGCTCAGCACCTCGGGCGCGACCGCCTCCAGGACGTCGTCGCGCACGTCGTCCTCCAGCTCCACCAGCACCTGCGCGCCCAGATCGGGGCCCAGCAGCCGCGCGGCGGAGGCGCGGCGCTCATGGCCCAGCTGCTCGAACAGGTCGGCCACGTCCGCCGGGTGCAGGTCTCCCAGCAGGTCCTTCAGCCCGTAGCGGTCGCCATCCGCCGTGGCCGCCGCCACCGCCACCACCAGCGACGGATCCAGCGCGCGGTCCTCGTCGCGGCGCGCGCCCTCCTCCGCCTTGCCCAACGCCGCGCCGCGCTCGGGATCGGGGGGCGTCGGGGTCTCGCTCATGCGGCGCATCTCCTGCAGGGGCGGCGGTCCCCCCTCGATACGCGCCGCGCGGTCCCCGCGAAAGGCGCCTGCGGTTGACAGCCGCGCCCCGCCGCGGCCCTTTTGGGGTCCGCATCGACCCGGGGGGAGGGTTCAAGCCATGTCGGACGAGGCCGCCGCCGGCGACCCCGAAACATCCGCGCCGCCCGCGCCGCGGCGCATGACCGCGCCGCAGCTGCGCGCCAAGGCGATCGAGGATCACAAGGCCGGAAAGCTGGACGAGGCCTTCAAGGCCTACCGCGTCTATCTGCGCGTGCGCCCGCAGGACGCCGGCATCTGGACCAATCTCGGCGCCCTTCTGCGCAAGCGGGGGGAGCATGACGCCGCCGCCGTCTGCCAGCGCCGCGCGCACCTGCTGGCGCCCGAGGATCTGGCGATCCTCGGCAACATGGGCAACGCCCTGCAGGACGCCGACCGGCTGGACGAGGCGCTGCAGGTCCGGCGCGAGGTGCTGCGCCGCAAGCCCTCCGACCCCGACGCCTTCGCCATGCTCGCCGTCACCCTGCGCGCCCTCGGCCGCATGGAGGAGGCGGCGCAGGTCGCCGCCGACGGTCTCGCCCGCCATGCCGGGCATCCCGAGCTGAAGGTGCAGCAGGCCATGGCGCGCCTCGCCCTCGGCGATTACGCGCGCGGCTTCGAATACTTCGACGCCCGCTGGTACATCGGCGAGATCGACAAGCCCCCGTATTCGGAACCCGAATGGCAGGGCGAAGACCTGACGGGCAAGCGACTGCTGGTGCTGCCCGAACAGGGCAACGGCGACACGCTGCTGATGCTGCGCTTCCTGCCGCAGCTCAAGGCGCGCGGGGCGCATGTGATCCTGGTGACCAAGCCGCCGCTGGCCCGGCTCGTGGCCGGCGCGCCCGGCGCGGACGAGGTGCTGCCCACCGGCGCCGCCAAGCCCTCCATCGATCTGGTCACGCATATGATGGATCTGCCGCGCTGGCTCGGCGCGCGCCTCGACGCGCTGCCGCCCTCGCCGACGCTCGAGATCCCGGCGGACAGCCGTCGCCGCGCCCGCGCGCTCGCCGCGCCCTTCGACGGACGCCTGCGCATCGGCGTCGTGTGGTCCGGCTCGGTCACCTACAAGGCCAATTTCAAGCGCAGCTTCGACGCCGGGCGCTTTCTGCCCCTGGCCGATCTGCCGGACGTCCAGCTCTTCAGCCTTTATAAGGGGCCTCTGCTCGACAAGTTCCGCGAGGGCGGCGAAAGCGCCGTGATCGTGGACGCCGCCGGCGACGACCGGGATTTCGCCGACGCCGCCGCGCTGCTCGAGGAGATGGATCTGGTGATCGGCGTGGACACCGGCGTGATGCATCTGGCGGGCGTGCTGGGCCGGCCGGTCTGGAACCTGCTCGCCTACTCGCCCTACTGGCTCTACGGAAACCAGGGCGAGGCGACGCCATGGCATCCCAGCATGCGCCTCTTCCGTCAGACCTCCCCCGGCGATTGGGACGGCGTGATGGCGGAGGTGCGCGGCGCGCTCCAGGCCCTGCTGGCGGAGCGGCGCGGGGCGCCGGCGTGAGCGGCGCGGCCGCCGCCGGCCTGACGGTCGCGATCGAGGTTTCGCCGGGCGAGCTGATCGACAAGATCACGATCCTCGAGATCAAGTGCGAGCGCATCGCCGATGCGGGCAAGCGCGCCTCGGCGGCTCAGGAGCTGGCGGTTCTGGCGGGCGCGCGCGACGCGGCGGTGCCGGCCGAGCCCTGGCTCGACGATCTGTCGGCGGCGCTGCGCGAGGTGAACGAGGATCTCTGGGCGGTGGAGGACGATCTGCGCGCCTGCGAGGCGCGCGGCGATTGCGCGTCCGGCTTCGGGGCGCGGGCCCGCTCCGTCTACCGCCTGACCGACCGCCGCGCCGCGCTCACGCGCGAGATAAACGACCGCCTCGGCGCCGGCCTGCGCGA
>JBCBYE010000314.1:0-5642 GCA_039816075.1 Pseudomonadota bacterium
CGGCGAGCGCGCGCGGGCGGTCGCCCGCGCCGGCGGGCCGTGCCCGCCGAAGGCCGCGGCGGGCCGGGCGCCCGGCGCGACCGCCGCCCCGGGGCCGACGTCGTCCGCAGACCGCGACCGCTTCCCAAGCGGCCGCCGCCGCGCTATCCCCGGCCCATGACCGACGTGCTCGACCGCATCCGGGCCTACAAGCTCGAAGAGATCGCCGCCGCCAAGGCCGCCCGCCCGCTCGCCGCGCTGGAGGCGCAGGCGCGCGCGCAGGCCGCCCCGCGCGGCTTCGCCGAGGCGCTGCGCCGCACGGCCGGCGAGGGGCGGCCGGCCCTGATCGCCGAGATCAAGAAGGCCTCCCCCTCCAAGGGTCTGATCCGCGCGGATTTCGATCCGCCGGCGCTCGCCCGCGCCTATGCCGAGGGCGGCGCCGCCTGTCTTTCGGTGCTGACCGACGGCCCCTCCTTCCAGGGCGCGCCGGAGTTCCTGACCCAGGCGCGAGAGGCGGCCCCCTTGCCCGCCCTGCGCAAGGATTTCCTTTACGATCCCTACCAAGTGGCCGAGGCGCGGGCCTGGGGCGCGGACTGCATCCTGATCATCCTCGCCGCCGTGCCCGACGCCCTGGCGCAGGAGCTGGAGGACGCAGCCCTGCACTATGGCATGGACGCGCTGATCGAGGTGCATGACGCAGAGGAAATGGCGCGCGCGCACGATCTGCACTCCCGACTGATCGGGGTGAACAACCGCGACCTGCGCAGCTTCGAGACGCGGCTGGAGACGACCGAGACGCTGGCGCCCCGGGCCCCGGCCGATGCGCTGCTGGTGGCCGAATCCGGCCTGTTCACGCCGCCGGACTTGGCGCGCATGACCCGTGCCGGGGCCAAGGCGTTCCTGATCGGCGAGAGCCTGATGCGCCAGGACGACGTGGCCGCGGCCACCCGGGCCCTGCTGGCGCCCGCCGATGCGCCCGCCGATGCCTCGTCCGGCGCTTCCGCCGATGCCTCGTCCGGCGCGCCGTCCGGGGCGACGGCATGAGCCGGCTGACCCATTTCGACGCCGACGGCGACGCGCATATGGTGGACGTGTCGGACAAGCCCGACGCCGCCCGCACCGCCACCGCCCGCGGCGCCGTCGCCATGGCGGCGCAGACCCTGGCGCAGGTCGAGGCGGGGGACGCCAAGAAGGGCGACGTTCTGGCCGTGGCGCGGCTCGCCGGGATCATGGCCGCCAAGCGGACGGCGGATCTGATCCCGCTCTGCCATCCGCTGCCGATCTCCAAGGTCTCGCTGCGCCTGTGGACCGACGCGCAGACCTCGCGCGTCGAGATCGAGGCCACGGTCAAGACCACCGGCAAGACCGGCGTGGAGATGGAGGCGCTGACGGCGCTGAGCGTGGCGCAGCTGACCGTCTACGACATGCTCAAGGCCGTCGACCGCGGCATGCGCCTGACCGATGCCCGCGTGACGTTCAAGGACGGCGGAACATCGGGCCGGTGGGAGGCGGAGTGACCGGCCCGGCGCCGCTGTTGACCGTGGGCGACGCGCTGTCGCGGCTGCTGGCGCTGATGGACCCCGCCGGGGTGGAAGAGGCGCTGCCGATCGAGGCGGCGGGCCGCGTGCTCGCCCGGCCGCTGGCGGCGCGGCGCACGCAGCCGCCCTTCCCCGCCTCAGCCATGGACGGCTACGCGGTGCGAGGCGAGCAGGTGCGTCCGGGCGCGCGGTTCCGGGTGATCGGGGAGGCGCAGGCCGGCCGCCGGTTCGCCGGCGCGGTCGGGCCGGGCGAGGCGGTGCGCCTGTTCACCGGCGCGCCCGTTCCGCGCGGCGCCGACCGCGTGGTGATCCAGGAGGATGCCGCGCGCGAGGGCGACGCCATCGTGCTGGGCGAGGGGCTGGATCCGCAGGCCTATGTGCGCCCGGCCGGGACGGATTTCACCGAAGGCGAGACGATGGCGGCGCCCCGGCGCCTGTCGCCGCGGGACGTGGCGCTGCTGGCGGCGATGGGCCACGGGCGACTGCCCCTGCGGCGGCGGCCCGTGGTGGCGCTGATCCCCACGGGCGACGAGCTGGTGGAGCCGGGCGCCGCGCCGGGACCGGACCAGATCGTCAGCTCCAACGCCTACGGCGTCGCCGGGGTGCTCGCCGCCCAGGGCGCGGCGCCGCGCGTCCTGCCGATCGCGCGCGACGACGCGCCGAGCCTGCGCGCCGCCTTTCGCGCGGCCGAGGGCGCGGACCTGATCGTCACGCTCGGCGGCGCCTCGGTCGGCGAGCACGACCTGGTGCGGCAGGTGGCGGGCGACGCCGGCCTGGCGCTGGATTTCTATCGGATCGCCATGCGTCCGGGAAAGCCGCTGATGGCCGGACGCATGGGGGCGACGCCGATGGTGGGGCTGCCGGGCAATCCGGTGTCCGCCATCGTCTGCGCCCATGTATTTCTGCGCCCCGCCGTGGATGCGCTGCTGGGCCTGCCCGCCGGGCCCCTGCCGCGGGAGACGGCGCGCCTGGCCGCGCCGATCGGGCCCAACGGGCCGCGCGAACATTACGCCCGCGCGACCCTGTCGCGAGGAACGGACGGGGCGCTGCAGGTCACGGTGGCGCGGCGGCAGGATTCCTCGCTGCTGTCGGTTCTGGCCGAGGCGGACGCCCTGGCGGTGCTGGAGCCGAACGCCCCGGGCCGAAACGAGAACGAAACACTTCAGATTATTCGAATGTGAAACGGTCCCCAGATCAAAGGCGGAACCATTTGACACAAAGCAGGAACAATTATAGAACTGCGATCAAGACGACGCGGCGGAGGGGCCGCGCCGGCAAGGACCCGGGGCGCAACCGGGTCCGGAACCGAGGGCGGCGGGATGCCATCCGCGCCGCGAGGCACAGGGCCGAGCCGGACGCCATGTCCGCGCCGCCCGTCGACGGAGGGACGGCCGATGCTCACCCGCAAGCAGCTCGACCTGCTGAAATTCATTCATGACCGGGTCCAGCGCGACGGCGTCTCGCCCAGCTTCGACGAGATGAAGGCGGCGCTCGACCTACGGTCGAAGTCCGGGATCCACCGTCTGATCACGGCGCTGGAAGAGCGGGGCTTCATCCGTCGCCTGCCCCATCGCGCCCGCGCCATCGAGATCGTCAAGCTGCCCGAAAGCCTGGGCGGAGAGCCGCAGAGCGCGCCGCGCTCCGGGTTCCGCCCGCGCGTGGTGGAGGGCGGGCGCGGCGCGCCGACGCCGCCCGCCCCGGCGCCGCGGCCGGACCCCGCCAGCCTGGTGGGCGAGTCGGCCTCGGTTCCGATGATGGGCCGCATCGCCGCCGGCACGCCGATCAGCGCGATCCAGCATCGCGAGCGCGAGGTGGGCGTGCCCACGGGCATGCTCGGCCGCGGCAAGGAGCATTACGCGCTGGAGGTCAAAGGCGATTCGATGACCGAGGCCGGCATCCATGACGGCGACGTGGTGGTGATCGAGCGTCGCGACCAGGCTCAGGACGGCGACATCGTCGTGGCGCTGGTGGAGGATGAGGAAGCGACGCTCAAGCGCCTGCGCCGCAGGGGCGACTCGGTGGCGCTGGAGGCGGCGAACCCGGCCTATGAGACGCGGGTCTACCGGGCCGACCAGGTGGCGATTCAGGGCCGTCTGGTGGGGCTGATCCGGACCTACTGAGCGCCGCGACGGCGGCCGTCGGACCGGCGGAGCACGGGTCGGACGGCGGATCCGGGCGGAGGATGGCGGCGGGCGTGGGCGTCAGCCGCCGGCCCGTTCTTCGGCGTCGTCGAGGGCCGGGCGACCCCAGCGGCGATGGATCGCCGCCTCGGCGGAGCCGGTCAGGCGCACATGGTCGCCGTCCACCTCCACCGCCACCGCGCCCAGGCGGGTCAAGGCCTCGCGCCCCAGCAGCAGGCATTCGGGCGTCCAGCGCAGTTCGCTTTCGCGCACGGCCCAGATGGCGACGACGGCGCGTTCGGTGCAGCGGTCGCGCAGCTGGGCGCGGGCGCCGCGGCCGCGCAGAACGTCGACGCGCCAGCCGTTGGCGAGCTCGGCCGTGGAGACGGGACCGTCGCGCGAGACGCCGGGGCGCTGCGCCGCCTCCTCCTGCCCGGCCGCGTCGCCGTCATGCTCCAGCCAGCTGGTGATGGCGAAGCCGGCGCCGCGGGGCCGGTCGACCGCGCGCCCCTCCGGCCCCAGCGCGCCGAGGGCGGAGGCGCGGGGAGCGATCAGCGCCTCGGGCCGCGCGCCGCCTGCGAGCCAGAGCGCCAGCCCGAAGGCCATGGCCGCAGCCCCGGCCCAGCGCAGGCGGGACCGCCAGATGACCAGCCAGAGCCCGCCCATCGCGATCAGCGGCAGCGCGGCCGAGGGCGGGGCCGCCACGGGCCGTACCGCGCCGGGCCAGGCGGCCACGGTCTCGGCGATCCACAGGATCGCGGCGATGCCCTGGCCCATGGCCCAGAGCGGCGGCTGCGCCAGGCCCAGCGGCGCCAGCGCCCCCGCCAGCGCGCCCGCGGGCATCACCCAGAAGGACATGATCGGGACGGCGGCGAGATTGGCCACCAGGCCGTAATGGGTAAGCCGATTGAAATGCGCCGCCGCGAAGGGCGAGGTGGCCAGCCCCGCGACGATGGAGGTCAGCGCCAGTCCGCCCACGAAGATCAGGACCTGACGGCCGGGGCCGCTCGCCTCCCACCCGCCGCCGGGACCGCCGCCCAGAACGCCGCCGCCGCGCATGCGTTCGTAGACCGCCACCAGCGCGACGGTGGCGGCGAAGGACATCTGAAAGCCGGCGTTCATCAGACTTTCGGGCCTGAGGATCAGGATCAGCGTCGCCGCCGCGGCGAGCGCTCGCAGCGAGATCGCGGGACGGTCCAGCAGCACCGCCACCAGCGCCGCCGCCGCCATGACGTAGGCGCGCTGCGTGGCGACGGAGGCGCCGGAAAGCACCAAATAGGCCGCCCCCGCCATCAGCGCCGCCACCGCCGCCACCTTTTTGGAGGGCAGACGCAGCGCGGCGCCCGGGAAGGCGGCCAGCGCCAGGCGCACCACGCCGAAGGTCAGCGCCGCGAGCAGGCCCATATGCAGGCCGGAGATGGCGAGCAGATGCGCCAGGTTGCTGTCGCGCAGGGCCTGAAGCTCCGCCTCCCCCACCTCGGCCCGGCTGCCCACGAGGATCGCCGCCGCGAAGCCGCCTTCGCGGCCCGGCAGCGCCTCTTGAATGGCTTCGGCGAGGGCGCCGCGCCAGCGGGCGATGCGCAGGCTTACGGTTTCGGTGGGCGCGGGAGTGGAGGCGGCGACGGCCGGCCCCACGGCGAAGCCCACGGCGCCGAGGCTCTGAAACCAGGCGTGGCGGCGGAAGTCGAAGCCCCCCGGCTCCACCGGCGCCTGCGGCGGCGACAGGCGGGCGAAGACCGAGATGCGGTCGCCGACGGAGACGGCGCGGGCGAAATCCCCCTCCAGCAGGGTGACGCGGATGCGGCGCGGCGTTTCTTCGGCCGCGAGGCCGAAGATCGTCGGGGCGATCAGCGTGGCGCGGGGCCGGCCGGCGCCCGAGCGGGAGATCTCCTCGACCGTGCCGTCGATGGTGGCGGAGACGCGCCCGGGCAGAACCGGCCCCGACGTCGCGTCGGAGCGCAGAGCGGCCGAGGCGAAGCCGGCCGCGAAGATCGCCGCGGCCAGC
>JBCBYE010000025.1:0-15198 GCA_039816075.1 Pseudomonadota bacterium
CGCCCAGCACCTGCGCGGTCTGCGTCGGATCGAACGAGAACGCCAGTCCGCCGACCTGGCCGAACTGGCCCGGCGTCGCGCCGTCCTCGGTCGCCGCCACGGCGTGCTCGAGCACGATCTTCAGCTGCTCCGGCGTCAGGTCGAGCGTCACGAGGCCGTTGTCGAAGCGCAGGGAGTTGTCGATGTCGAGGGCGGAGATTTCGCCCGCCTGCTTGCCCGACAGGGGGTTCGCCTCGGTGATCGTGGGCTCGGGCACGCCGTCGCCCTGCTGGCCGATGGCGGCGCGGATGCCGCCGCCGTTCTTGAGGCTGACGAGCACCGTCGGGTCGATCGCCTGCGCAGCGGCGAGGTTCGCATCGGCGGTCAGATTGCCGAAGTTCGTCTCCTGCGTGCGGACGTCGGCGCGGTTGCCGTTCAGGAAGACCTCCGCCTCGCCGGCGATGATCGCGTCCTGCGCGGTGACGATGTCGGTCACCTGGGCGGTGAGGTTCTGCACCTCTTCGAAGGCGCCGCTGTCGACCGGGCCGGTCAGGGTGTCGAAATCGGCGACGGCCGGGAACTGGCCGCGCAGCTCGCCGCCGCCGTTATCGACCGTGTGGACGTTGATGTAGAACTCGCCCGCCTCCAGCGCGGTGATCTCGCCGGCGGTCAGGGTGAATTCGCCCTGGAAATCGGCCGTGCCGTCGCCGTTGTCGCGCACCGTCAGGTTGCGGACGATCGGGCCGTTGACGCCCGCGGCGGCGTTGTGGATGTGGATGGCGGACTGCGGATTGCCCTCCGCATCCACGGCGCCGACCGGGTTCAGGTCCGAGGACAGGTCCGAGACGGAGCCTTCGACGAACAGGGTCGTGCCGTCGAGGAAGAAGTCGAAGTCGCCCGTCGCCGGGCCGTCCGCGACCGGCGGCACCTCCTGCGTTTCTTCGAGGGCGACGCCCTCCTTGCCGACCATGGCGCCGAGCAGGTCCTGCACGCCCTGCTCGTCCGTGGCGAAGGCGCCCGAGACGTTCTCGTCCAGCGACGTCAGGTCCACGACGCCGTCGTCGTCGAAGGTCACCACCAGGCGGCCGACATAAGAGTACTCGCCGTCGGTGGAGACGATCAGCACCGGGTTGCCCGAGGCGTCGGTGGCCTGCACCGGATAGTCGCCCTCCGCCACGTCGCCGGCGCGCAGGCGATCCTGGCTGTCGGCGAGGCGCGTGTCCGAGCCGCCGGCGATGATCACGTCGACGCCGTCCAGCAGACCGGCCAGCTCCTGCTCCAGCGCCAGCTGCTGCAGGTGCGACACGAGGATGATCTTGTTCACGCCGTCGGCGATCAGCGCGTCCACCTGCGGCTGCAGCACGGCGGCGAGCGCGGCCATGTCGTTCGTGCCGTTGGACGAGGTCTCGGTCACGTCGCCCGAGGAGGTGATGGTCGCGATGATCTGCGTGGTGGCGCCGATCACGCCGACGCGGTCCGTGCCGCCCATGCCGTTGTCCACCTCGATGGTGGTGGCCTGGGCGATCTTGTCGTCGCGGCTGTCGGAGCCGCTGAAGGCGGGGTCGTTGACGTCGTCGCGGGCGCTCGTGAGATCGGACTCGAAGTCGTCGTTGGGCAGGATCTGATCGGTGAACAGCTCGCCGAGATCGCCGTCGCCCGAAAAGTCGAGGTTGCCCGAGAGGTAGGGGAACTGCGCGCCGGGGTTGTCGACCTCCTGCAGGAAGTTGAGGTGGCCGGGGAACTCGTCGGTCAGGCCCGAGACGCTGGTGGAGCTGAGCGAGTTGCCTTCTTCGGAGTCGTAGAGGATGGCGCTGGCGAAGGCCGAGGCGCTGGCGTCGAATTCGTGGTTGCCCACGGCCGACGCGTCGAAGCCCATCGCGTTCATGATCGCGATGTCGAGGCGGCCGGAGGCGTCGTCGATCTCGTCGAAGAAATCGGGAAAGCCGTCGCCGTTGACGTCCTGGATGTAGATGGTCGAGGCGGCGACGCCCGGATTGGCGTCGAGGAAGGTGTCGATCTCGCCGTTGTCGAAGAAGCCGTCGCCGTTCAGGTCGTCGGCGAAGCCCAGCGCCGTGGTGTCGATGAGGCCGAAGAGCTCGTTGTAGAAGCCCTCGTAGGTGCCCCGAAGGTCCGACGAGCCGCCGGCGTTGAAGAACGGACCCGGGATGTAGTTGTCGCCCGCGGACAGCAGGATCGAATCATAGCCCGCGGTCGCCGCATCCTCCTCCAGCGCGCCGACGACGGCGGCGAAGTTGGGGGCGTTGTCGATGGCGTCGAGGCCGCCCTCAAGGTCGGAGGCGTGCAGGATCTGAAGCGTGAGCATGGAGGGGTCGTCCTTGGGCAGTTCGCGCGCCGCCGAACGGGGCGCGCCGCGGGGAAGAAAACGCCGCGGCCAAACCTGCCCGCGGCGTTAACGATTTCGACCGCGGCTCCTAAACAAGCCCGATGAAGGTTGTGCGACAGTCGTTAACCACTTTTGCGACCATCACGTCGGCGGCGGAAGCCGTGCAGGCGAAAACCTATCTGAATCAGGCCTTTGGGTCGGCCAGACGCGACAGCACCGCGGAGGACGTGACTTCGCCGATCACCGCGTCGGCGTCGACGACGAGCGCGGCGCCGGCCCCCTGGGACAGCCGTCGCATGACCTCGCGCACCGGCGTTTCGGCGTCGATCCGCGGGGCCCCGTCATCGTCGAGGGCGGCGGCGACCGGTTCGGCGACGGGGCTCATCACGTCGCGAGCCCGCAGCACGCCCAGCGGGTTCATGTGCTGCACGAAATCGGCGACGTACTCGGTGGCGGGGGCCGCGAAGATCTCCCTCGGCGCGCCGCATTGCACGATGCGCCCGCCCTCCATGATCGCGATGCGGTCGCCCAGCTTGAACGCCTCGTCGAGGTCGTGGCTGACGAAGATCAGGGTGCGGCGCAGGCGTTGCTGCAGCTCCAGCAGCTCGTCCTGCAGCCGCGTGCGGATCAGCGGATCGAGCGCGCTGAAGGGCTCGTCCATCAGAAGGATCGGCGCCTCGGTGGCGAAGGCGCGCGCCAGCCCGACGCGCTGCTGCATGCCGCCCGAAAGCTCGCCCACCTTGCGGTCCGCCCAGTCGGCGAGGCCGACGAGGGCCAGCTGCGCCTCCACCTTCTCGCGTCGCTCCGCGGCGCTCAGGCCCGACAGCTCCAGCCCCAGGCCGGCGTTTTCGCGCACGCTTCGCCATGGCAGCAGGCCGAACTGCTGGAACACCATGGCCACCACGCCGCGGCGCAGGCGCAGCAGGGTGGCGGCGTCGGCGGCGGCGACGTCGGCCATCGCCTCGCCGTCGCGCACCCGGACGGCGCCGCGCACCACCGGGTTCAGCCCGTTCACCGCGCGCAGCAGCGTGGACTTGCCGGACCCGGAGAGGCCCATCAGCACCAGGATCTCGCCTTCGTGCACGGTGACGGAGCAATCGTGCACGCCCAGGGTCTGGCCGGTGGCCGCCTGCACCTCCGACCGCTCCCCGCCCTGATCCATCATGGGCAGGGCCGAGGCCGGGTCGGTGCCGAAGACGATGGAGACGTTGTCGAACTCCACCGCGGCGCGCGCCGTCGCCGGCGGGGCTCGATCGGGCCCGGTCATTCCCGTCCCCGCAGGTTGAGCATCCGGTCGAGCATGATCGCCACGACCACGATCACCAGCCCCGCTTCGAAGCCGAGGCCGGTATTGACCTGGTTGAGCGCCCGAACCACCGGCACGCCCAGCCCGTCGGCGCCGACCAGCGCCGCGATCACGACCATGGAGAGCGAGAGCATGATGGTCTGATTCAGTCCCGCCATGATCTGCGGAAAGGCGTAGGGCAGCTCCACCTTCCACAGCAGCTGCGAGGGCGTCGCGCCGAAAGCCGTCGCCGCCTCCTTCAGATGCGAGGGGGTGGAGGAGACGCCCAGATAGGTCAGCCGGATCGGCGCCGGCGCCACGAAGATCACCGTGGCGATCATGCCGGGCACCATGCCGATGCCGAAGAAGACGATGGCCGGGATCAGGTAGACGAAGGTCGGCAGCGTCTGCATCAGGTCCAGAACGGGCCGCATCCACGCATAAAGGCGCGGGCGATGCGCGGCGGCGATGCCGATGGGCACGCCCAGGGCCATGCACACGGCGCAGGCGCTGAGCACCAGCGTCAGGCTTTCCGTCGTCTCCTCCCAGTAGCCCTGGTTGAGGATGAAGAGAAAGCCGAGGAAGACGAAGAGGCACGTCCTCCAGTTGCGCTGGAGCGCCCAGGTCAGCGCCACGAAGATCGCCACGATCAGCAGCGGCGGCGGCGATTGCATGACCCAGAGGATCGCGTCGATCAGCGCCTCCAGCCCGTCGGCGAGCCCGTCGAAGAACCAGGCGCCGTTGTCCTGGAGCCATTCGAAAGCTGCACGGGCGATCTTGCCCACGGGGATCTTGGTGTCGGTCAGCCACTCCATCGCGGCGCCCCCTCAGGCGGGCGGGGCGGCGCGCGCCCCGCCCTGCTGCATCACAGGTCGAGCGCCGCCTTGGCCGCGGCCAGCGCATCGCCGCCGTCGACCGTGGTCACGCCGTCGAGCCAGACGTCGAGAACCCGGGGGTTCGCCTTGAGCCAGGTCGAGGCGGCCTCCGCCGGCTCTTCGCCGTCGTCGAGGATGGCCCCCATGATCTCGTTCTCCATCGCCAGCGAGAATTCGAGATTGCCGAGAAAGGCGCCGAGATTGGCGCACTCGGCGGCGAGGCCGGCGCGGGTGTTGGTGTAGACTGTCGCGCCGCCCAGGTCGGGGCCGAACCAGTCGTCGCCGCCCTCCAGATAGGTCAGCTCGAAATTGGCGTTCATGGGATGCGGCTCCCACCCCAGGAACACCACCGGCTCGTCGCGGCGGTCGGCGCGGGCGACCTGCGCCAGCATGCCCTGCTCGGAGCTTTCGACGACTTCGAAATCGGCGAGGCCGAAGGCGTTCTCGTCGATCATGGCCTGGATCAGGCGGTTGCCGTCGTTGCCCGGCTCGATGCCGTAGATCTCGCCCTCCAGCGCCTCGGCCTGCGCGGCGATGTCGGCGAAGGACGCGATGCCCAGCGCGGCGCCGGCGGCATTGGTGGCCAGCGTGTACTTGGCGCCTTCGAGGTTGGCGCGCAGGGTCTCCACGGTCCCGGCGTCGCGATAGGGGGCGATGTCCGCCTCCATCGTGGGCATCCAGTTGCCCAGGAACACGTCCACCTCGCCTTCGGCCAGCGAGGTGTAGGTCACCGGCACCGAGAGCACCTTGATGTCCGTCTCGTAGCCCAGCGCATCCAGCACCACCGTGGCGGCGGCGGTGGTCGCGGTGATGTCCGTCCAGCCCACGTCCGAGAACGTCACCTCGCCGCAATTGGCGGCGGCCGAGGCGGCGAAGCCGACGGAAAGGACGGCGGCGAGGCCGGAGCGGGCGGAAAGCGCGCGAAGGGTCATCGGGGCAGCTCCCTGCTTTATTGATTGACGCGTCAATTAAGAAACCCATACCTTTGCCGAGCGCAAGCGAAACCTTGGAAAGGGGCCCCGACGCCCATGCCGAAACGCGGGATGGAGCCCATCCGACGCGCCAGCCTGGTGGAGGCCGCGATCGCCGAGATCGGCAGCGCCGGCACGCTCGACGTGACGGTGGGACAGATCGCGCGGCGCGCCGGCGTGTCCTCGGCCCTCGCGCACCACTATTTCGGAGCCAAGGATCAGCTGATCCTGGCGGCCATGCGCCATGTGCTGACGGTCTTCGGCCGACAGGTGCGCGACGGGCTGTCGGCGGCGGCGACGCCCCGGGCCCGGCTGGAGGCGGTGATCCGCGCCTGCTTCGGCCCCGATCAGTTCCGCCCCGAGGTGGTGGCGGCCTGGCTGAACTTCTACGTGCTGGCCAGCACCTCCGCCCCCGCGGGCCGTCTGCTGCGCGTCTATCACGGCCGCATGCGCGCCAATCTACGCCACGACCTGCGCCCGCTGATCGGCGCGCGCGCGCCGGCGACGGCCGAGGCCATCGCCGCGCTCATCGACGGGATCTACATCGGTCAGGCGCTCAATCGCGAACTCGCCGACGGCGTGGACGCCGTGGCGCCGGCCCTGCGCCTGCTCGACCTGGAACTCGCCGCCTGACCGGCGGCCCCGACCGGAGCCTCTTTCGCATGACCCAGCCCGCCGACGGCCCCTGGCCCGATCCGCGCCCCGCCGGATCGCATTTCATCGACGGCGCCGCGGTGGAGGACGGCGCCGGCCGGCCCTTCGCCACGTTCTTTCCGGCCGACGGCTCCACCCTGGCGCGCTTGTTCGGCGCAACCGACGACGTGCGGGAGCGGGCGCTGGCCGCCGCGACCCGCGCGCAGCCGGTCTGGGCGGCCATGGCGCCGGTGGATCGGGGACGCGTGCTCATGCGGGCCGCCGCCCTTCTGCGCGAACGCAACGAGGCGCTCAGCCGACTGGAAACGCTCGACACCGGCAAGCCCCTGCAGGAGACGCGCGTCGCCGACGCCGCCTCGGGCGCGGACTGCCTGGAATTCTTCGGCGGCCTGATCGCCGCGGAGGGCGGGCGGCACATCCCGCTGGGGCCCGAAGGGTTCGCCTACACGCGGCGCGAGCCGCTGGGCGTCGTGCTGGGCATCGGCGCTTGGAACTATCCCATGCAGATCGCCTGCTGGAAGGCGGCGCCGGCGCTGGCCGCGGGCAACGCGATGATCTTCAAACCCTCCGAAGTCACGCCGCTGAGCGCCCTGAAGCTTGCGGAGATCCTCATCGAGGCGGGCCTGCCCCCCGGCGTCTTCAACGTCGTGCAGGGGATGGGGGAGACGGCCGCCGCCCTCGCCGCCAGCCCGCGCATCGCCAAGGTGTCGCTGACCGGGTCCGTGCCCACGGGCCGCAAGGTGGCCGCGGCGGCGGGCGAGGCGCTGAAGCCGGTGACGATGGAGCTGGGCGGCAAGTCGCCCATCCTCGTCTTCGACGACGCGAGCCTCGAGGACGCGGTCGGCGGCGCGCTGCTGGGCAACTTCTATTCGACCGGCCAGGTCTGTTCCAACGGCACGCGCGTCTTCGTGCAGGCCGGCCTGCACGACGCCTTCGTCGCCCGGCTGGTGGAGCGAACGCGCGCCATCCGCCTGGGCGATCCGCGGGATCCTCGGACGCAGATGGGGCCGCTCGTCACCTCGCGCCAGCGCGACCAGGCCATGGCGGCGGTGGAGGCGGGGCGCGCCGCGGGCGCCCGACTGGAATGCGGCGGAACCGCCGCCTCGCCCACGGGCGCGGAGGCGGGCTGGTTCATGACGCCCGCCGTCTTCTCCGGCGTGACGGACGACATGGCGCTGGCGCGAGACGAGATCTTCGGACCCGTCCTCTCGGTTCTGAAGTTCGAAACGGAAGAGGAAGCCATCGCGCGGGCCAACGCCACCGAATTCGGGCTCGCCGCCGGCGTCTTCACCCAGGATCTCGCCCGCGGCCACCGGGTGGCGGAGCGGCTGCAGGCGGGAACCTGCTGGATCAACGCCTACAACCTCACGCCCGTGCAGATGCCGTTCGGCGGGGTGAAGGCCTCGGGCTGGGGGCGGGAGAACTCCGCCGCCGCGCTCGACGCCTACTCCACCCTGAAATCCGTCTACGTCTCGGCCGCTCCGGTCGACAGCCCGTATTGAGCGCGCCCATGCAAGCCGATTACGTCATCGTCGGGGCCGGCTCCGCCGGATGCGCCCTCGCCGCCCGCCTGTCGGAGGACGGGACCCGCAGCGCCGTGGTCGTGGAGCATGGCGGCACGGATGCCGGGCCCTTCATCCGGATGCCGGGCGCGCTGAGCTACCCCATGAACATGCGCCGCTACGACTGGGGTCTGAGGTCGGAGCCGGAGCCGCATCTGGGCGGGCGACGCCTGGCCTGTCCGCGCGGCAAGGTGATCGGCGGGTCGTCGTCGATCAACGGTATGGTCTACGTGCGCGGCAACGCCGGCGACTACGACCATTGGGCCGACAGCGGCGCCGCCGGTTGGTCCTATGCCGACGTGCTTCCCTACTTCCTGCGGATGGAGGATTGGCACGACGGCGGCCATGGCGGCGATCCGGCCTGGCGCGGCAGGGGCGGCCCGGTCCACGTGACCCGCGGCAGCCGCGAGAACCCGCTGCACGCCGCCTTCGTCGCCGCGGGCCGCGCCGCGGGCTACGAGGCGACCGCCGACTACAACGGCGAGAAGCAGGAGGGCGTCGGGCCCATGGAACAGACGGTCTGGAAAGGCCGCCGCTGGTCCTCCGCCGACGCCTATCTCAAACCGGCGTTGAAGCGGCCTAACTGCACGCTGGTGCGCGCCCTGGCCCGGCGAGTGGTGATCGAGAACGGCCGCGCCACGGGCGTCGAGGTGACGCGTGGCGGCCGCGTCGAGGTGCTGAGCGCCCGCCGGGAGGTGGTGCTGGCGGCCTCCGCGATCAACTCGCCCAAGCTGCTGATGCTGTCGGGCATCGGGCCGGGGGCGCATCTGGCGGAACACGGCCTCAACGTCGTCGCCGACCGCCCCGGCGTCGGCGCCAACCTGCAGGATCACCTGGAGGTCTACATCCAGCAGGCCTGCACGCAGCCGATCACGCTCTTCAAGTACTGGAATCTGCTGGGCAAGGCCTGGGTCGGCGCGCGCTGGCTGTTCACCGGAACGGGTCCCGGCGCCTCGAACCAGTTCGAGAGCGCGGCCTTCCTGCGCTCCCGCGCCGGGGTCGACTATCCGGACGTGCAGTTCCACTTCCTGCCGATCGCCGTGCGCTATGATGGGCAGGCGGCGGCGGAGGGGCATGGGTTTCAGGCGCATGTGGGGCCCATGCGCTCCCCCTCCCGGGGGTCCGTGACCCTGCGCAGCGCCGATCCCGCCGAGGATCCGGCGATCCGCTTCAACTACATGTCGACGGAGCAGGATTGGATCGATTTCCGCCGCTGCATCCGCATGGCGCGCGAGATCTTCGGCGCGCCGCCCTTCGACCCGTTCCGCGGCAAGGAGATCCAGCCCGGCGACGATGTCCGGACCGACGCGGCGCTCGACGCTTTCATCCGAGATCACGCCGAAAGCGCCTATCATCCGTGCGGCACGGTGCGCATGGGCGCGCCCGACGACCCCATGTCGGTCGTCGATCCCGAGTGCCGCGTGATCGGCGTGGAGGGCCTGCGCGTCGCCGACAGCTCCATCTTCCCGCGCATCACGAACGGCAACCTCAACGGGCCCAGCCTGATGACCGGCGAGAAGGCGGCGGATCACATCCTGGGCAAGCGCCTGGCCCCGCTCGATAACATGCGGCCCTGGGCCCATCCGCGCTGGAAGGAGACGTCCTACGCGGCCTGAGCCCCGGGCGCGCGAGAGCCCGGTCGGCCCCTCGTCCGCCCCCCTCTCTGACGAGAGGCGGGCGAACGTCGGCCCCGCCCGCACTCCCGCGCGCCCGAAAGACCACGGGGGAGTGCGGGCGGGGCCGACGTTCCGCCTCGCACGAGGCGGGACGAGGGCCCGAACGCGCCCCCCGCGGTCAGCCGCGAAGCGCCGCTTCGAACTCCCGCCACTCGCCGGCGCTCATGCCGGAGGTCTCCAGCGTGACGGTCTCGCCGGCCAGGCGTCGCCGCAGGCAGTCCATGCCGGTCGCGGAGAACTGGACCGCGCCCAGCCGATACTCCTCGAACGCCGCATAGGCCTCCGGCGTCCAAGCCCTGGCCAGCTCGCAGATCGCCTCGGCGTAGACGCGGATCTCGTATTGGGCATGGGGGTCGGCGCGCAGGCGCAGGAAGTGGAAGAGGTTGTGCAGGTCGATCTTCCAGTACCATTGGGTGTAGATGTTGGAGGTGAGATTCATGCGCGCCAGCTCCCGCGCGAGGCCCGCGCGGTCCGCGTCGGCGCCGTCCTCGTTCAGCAGATAGGCGTAGGTGTCGTAGCTGCGGGCGGCGTCCTCGCGCAGCATCCGCAGCGCCTCCTCGGCCTCCGCGCCCTCCAGCACGTCGCCGCGGCCCTGCCGGTTGTTCGACGCCTGGGCCGCCAGGTGTTCCGGCGCGGGCACGTAGAATTCGCGATCGAGGATCGAATAGCGCGCCGAATACTCGTTCACGTTCGCGGTGCGATGCCGGATCCACTGGCGCGCCACGAAGATCGGCAGCTTCACGTGCAGCTTGATCTCGCACATCTCGAAGGGCGTGGAGTGCCAGTGCCGCATCAGGTAGCGGATCAGCCCCCGGTCGTCGCGCGCCTTGCGCGTGCCTGCGCCGTAGCTGACGCGGGCCGCCTGTACGATGGCGGCGTCGTCGCCCATGTAGTCGACGACGCGCACGAAGCCGTGGTCGAGCACCGGGATCGCCTGGTAGAGCCGGGCCTCCAGCCCCTCCGCCACGGGACGCAGCGTCCTGCGCGTTTCGGCCCGGCTCGCGGAGATTTCAGCCTGTTGTTCCGGGCTCAGCGGCATAGATTGCTCCCGACGGTCGACGGGGCCGCGAGTCGCGCCCCGCTATATATAGAGCCAGATGGCACGAAGGACGCAAGATGCAGATCCGATATCTCCATACCATGGTCCGCGTCACCGATATCGACGCCTCCAAGGCCTTCTACTGCGACCTTCTGGGCCTTGAGGAGACGCGCCGCATCGACCGGCCGGAGCATGGCTATACGCTCGTCTTTCTCTCGCCGCCCGGGCAGGAGGATGCGGCGGTGGAGCTGACCTACAATCACGGGTCCGACGAGGCCTATGACGGCGGCCGCAACTTCGGCCATCTCGCCTATGCCGTCGAGAACATCTACGAGATGTGCGACAGGCTGCAGGGCGCCGGCGTGACGATCAATCGCCCGCCGCGCGACGGACGCATGGCCTTCGTGCGCTCGCCCGATGGCATCTCCGTGGAGCTGCTGCAGATGGGCGAGGCGCTGGCGCCGCAGGAACCCTGGTCGTCGATGGAGAACACCGGCGCCTGGTGAGCCGCCTGAGCGCCTGTCTGGCCGCGGCGACGCTGGTCGTCCTGCTGGCCGCCGCGCCGGCCCAGGCCTGCCGCCTGGCGCTGGTTCTGGCGCTCGACGTCTCCTCCTCCGTCGACGTGGAGGAGCATGCGCTGCAGATCGAGGGGCTCGCCTCGGCGCTGGAGGATCCCGAGGTGATGGAGGCCATCCTTCTGCCCGGCGGCCCGGTGGCCATCGCCGTGTTCGAATGGTCCGGGCGCGACCGGCAGTCGCTGGTGGCCGATTGGGCGATGCTGCGCAGCCCGACGGACATCTTTGCGTTGACCGCGCGGATCCGCGGCTCTCAGCGCAGCCATGCGGAGTATCCCACGGCCCTCGGCCATGCCATGGCCTATGCCGGTCGGCTGTTCGCGCGCGGACCGGACTGCGAGAACCGCACGGTCGACGTGTCGGGCGACGGGGCCAACAACGACGGCTACGAGCCCTTTCACGCCTATCGGGTGTTCGATTTCGAGGACATCACGGTGAACGCGCTGGTGGTGGGCGGGCCGCGGCGTCCGGCGCTGATCCGCTATTTTCAAACGCTGGTGATCCGCGGCGACGCCGCTTTCACCGAGGTGGCCGACGGCTATGCGGATTTCGAGCGCGCCATGCGTCGCAAGCTGCTGCGCGAGATCCGACCGCCCATGGTCGTCGGGGCCCTGGAATGACCTTGCGGGAAGCGCCCCGAGGGGGAGTCCGGGCGGGGCCGACGTTCGCTCGCAGAGCGGACGAGGGCCCGACCGGCCCCTCTGGGGCGCCGTTTCGTTTCGGCCTAGGGATCGGCGCCTGGGACCGATGGAATCGCGGCGCGGCGCGGGCGCGACGGGCCTCTCAAGGAGCCTCGTCCGCCCTGCGGGCGAACCTCGGCGGGGCGCTGCGCTGGCGGGGCGTCGCGGCGGCCGCGGCGGTCTGGACCCTATTGGGGGGCGCAGTCGAAGCGCGGGCGCAGGAAACGCCTGGCGAGGCGCCGAGCTGCCGGCTGGCTCTGGCTCTGGCGCTCGACATCTCCTCTTCGGTGAACTCTCGGGAGTATGCGATCCAGCTCGGCGGCCTCGCGGCGGCCCTGCGCGCGCCGGACGTGCAGGACGCCATGCTCACGCAGTCCGGCGAGGTCTGGATCGCGGTCTATGAATGGTCCGGCTGGCAGCAGCAGGACGTGATCCTGGCCTGGAGCCCTATGCGAGACGTCGGCGACATCGCCGCCGCGGCCGCGAGGCTGGAGGGGCATCGGCGGCTCTACCAGGATTTCTCGACCGCGCTGGGCAAGGCGCTGCGCTACGGCGCCGAGCTGTTTCGCCGGTTGCCGGTGCGCTGCGAACGACAGGTGATCGACGTGTCGGGCGACGGCGTGAACAACGACCATGAAACGCCGGCCGAAGCCCATGCCTCGGGCGTGCTGCGCAACGTGACGGTGAATGCGCTGGTGATCGACGGCGCCTATCCCTCGCCGGTGCCCGAGTATCGCGATCACGTGATCGCCGGCCCGGGCGCGTTCCTGATGATCGCGCGCAACGGGTTTTCGGACTATCCGGACCTGATCCGCGGCAAGCTGCTGCGGGAGCTGCAGCCCGAGATGCTTCTGGGCGGGCTTTCGAGCGGGATTTCCGGGGCCGAGGCCGCGGCGTCCGTGCCTCGCGAGCGCTGAGGCGTCCGCGGGGCGGCGGGCGCGTCTGGGCTCCGCCGCCGGGGCGCGGCGCCTTCGGCGCCGTTGACGCCGAGCGTCGCGGCGCCCACCGTGGGCGACCGACCCTATGCCGGCGCGTCCCGTGGCGCGACGGCGACCCTCTGCGCCCCTGCGCCGCCGCCGAAGACCCCGCCATGCCCTTTCGAGTTCGCGCCCGCCTCGCCCCCGCCCTGCTCGGCCTTGCCGCCGCCGTCGCCGCGCCGGCCGCGCCCGCGCGGGCGGACTGCGCCCTCGCGCTGATCCTGGCGCTCGACGTCTCGGGGTCGGTGGATCCGCGCGAGTGGACCCTGCAGGCGGGCGGCCTCGCCGCCGCCTTCCGCACCGAGGACCTGCAGGAGGTCATCGGCGCGCTCGACGGCGACCTGCTGATCGCCGTGACGCAGTGGACGGGCGCCTCTCGACAAGAGGTGACGATCCCGTTCCAGCGGCTGTCCGATCGCGGCTCCGTGCTGGCCTTCGCCGATGCGGTCGATGCCATGCCGCGCCGCTGGCGGCATTTCTCGACGGCGCTGGGCGAGGCATTGGTCCATGCGGTGGAGCTGGGCCGCGACGCGCCGCCGGATTGCCGCCGCAAGGTCATCGACGTGTCCGGCGACGGCGAGAGCAACGAGGGCGTGCTGCCCATGGTCGCGCGACGGCAGGCGGATGCCGAGGGCTGGACCGTCAACGGCCTCGCCATCGCCGGGGCGTTTCCGCCAGTGGATCGCCACTACCGCGACCACGTGGTGGTGGGGCCGCTGGCCTTCGTGGAGGTGGCCGACGGTTTCGACGACTATCCCCGCGCCATCCTGCGCAAGCTGCTGCGCGAGATCCGTTCGGACCTCAACCTCTCGGCGGCGCCGGACCCGACCCCTCCGGGCTGAGGCGCCGGGGGAGGCCCGGCCGGCCCCTCGCGCCGTCCTTCGGACGCCGCATCGGCCCCGCCCGAACTCCCCCGGCGCGGGCAGGGGCGCCATGCACGCGGCAGTGCGCAGATACGGGCGCTCGGGCGGGGCCGACGTTCGCCCCCCTCTCATCAGGGAGGGATCGTCCCGACCTGTCAGCCGGCCTCCGGCACCTTGATCATGCGTCCCAGGAACGCGCCCGCGAACACATGGATGTGGTAGTGCGGCACCTCCTGATGCGCATCCGGCCCCGCGTTGGCGAGGATGCGGAAGCCGGAGCCGCCCGCCCCCGGCGCGGCGCCGGCCTCGGCCGCGACCCTGGCCACGGCGCGCTGGAAATCCGCCAGCTCCGCATCGCTCGCCGCCTCGCCGAAATGCGCGGCGTCGACATAGGGCCCCTTGGGGATCACCAGCACATGCACCGGCGCTTGCGGGTGAATGTCGTGAAAGGCCAGGCTGTGCTCGGTCTCAATGACGGTCTTGTTGGGGATCTCGCCCCGCAGGATCTTCGCGAAGATGTTCTGGTCGTCGTATTCGTAGGCCATCGGTCCCTCCGTCGCCGGCGCTCGCGGCCCGACCTAGCCTTGCGGCCCCTGCCCGTCCACCGCTGCGCAGTCCCGATTGGAGACCCGATTGAAGCGCGGAGGCCGGCACGCTATCTCCCCGCGCCATGCAGGCCGAATTCCCCCCCGTCCACTTCTTCCTCCACGTGCCCAAATGCGCCGGCACGACGGTGGAGCGGCATTTCGCGCGGCATCTGGGCGACGGTTTTTTGATCGCGCCCCGCTGGGCGCACCCGCTGCGCGACGTCATCGGCAACCGCTATCCCGATATCGACCGCCTGGCGCTGCGCCGGGTGCGCGTCGCCTCAGGCCATTCGCTGTCGCGCAATCTCGGCGCCGCCTTCACCGGGCGGCCGGTGCGGGAGCATGTGCTGCTGCGCGATCCGCTGAGCTGGCTGATCAGCTTCTACAACTACCGCTGGATGCGTTACGAGACGCGCCGCGACCCCGTGCCGCCGCCTTTCGAGGAATGGCTGCGCACGCAGCGGCGCAATCCGATCTCTCGCTTCCTGCTGACGCGCTACTTCGGCATCGGACATCCGCGGGTCTACGCCTTGTCCACGCGCGCGCGCCTAGCGCTGCTGGAGCGGGCCTTCGCCGGCTTCAAATTCGTCGGGGCCTGGACCCGCGTCGACGAGGCCGTCGCGCGGGTGAGCGCAGAGCTCGGTCTGCCCGAACGGCCGGAGGCCGAGAATGTCGGCCGCGCCGCCAAGACGCTGCGCGTCGAAGACGTGACGGAGGCGCAGCGGGCGCGGATCGCGCAGGAGCATGCGCTCGACGCTCTGCTGTTCGAGCGCTGGAAGGATCGCGGCGCGGATCCGGCCCGAAACCCCGAGGCCGGCGGCGCGGCGGCGGAGGCGCTGCCCGCCTATGACGGGCTGTCCTATCTGCCGTCGGACGTCGAAAGCGCCGTGCGCCGCAAGCTGTGGCGTTGACGCTTGGGGGGGGCGGCCCGGTCTTGAGCGGAGCGCTTCGCGCGCGAGACACCGCCCCCCCTCCCTGTCCCTCCCCCTGCAGGGGGAGGGGACGCCAGCGGGCGGGTTTTGCGAACCTTGCGGCGTTGGGATGGCTTTGAGAAAGACGCTATTCTGCTGAGAAGGCCCGCAAGGGCGGGCCTCTGGCGAGCGTTCGCCGAGTCGCCGAAAGCCTCAAGGC
>JBCBYE010000195.1:0-7293 GCA_039816075.1 Pseudomonadota bacterium
CGCCAAAGCTCCCGCACGCGGCCGCGGGGCTGGTCGCGCAGATAGACGGCGTCGTGCCAGGCGTCGGCGTCCGCCTCCACCGGCGGATAGACGACCGAGGCGTCGCCTTCATAGGCGAATTCGCCCTCGTCGCGCAGGCCGCAGAACGGGCAGAGCAGGCGCATTCCGCCCCCCTCAGTGCAGCTTGGGCGAGGGGCCGGTCGCCTCCTCGTCCAGGGCATGGCCGGAGCGGAAGCGGTCCAGCCCGAAGCCGGCGTTCAGCTCGTGCGGCGCGTCATGAGCGATGGTGTGGGCGTAGCACCAGCCCGAGGCGGGCGTGGCCTTGAACCCGCCATAGCACCAGCCGGCGTTGAAATAGAGTCCCGGCACCCCGGTGCAGGCGATGAAGGGCGAGCCGTCCATGGACATGTCCATGATGCCCGCCCATTGGCGCAGCACCCGCACGCGGGAGATGAAGGGCATCAGCGAGACGGCCTTCTGCATCACCTCGCAATGCACGCGCAGGCCGCCGCGCTGGGCGTAGGAGGGGTGCTTGTCGATCTCGCCGCCGAAGACGAGCCCGCCCTTGTCGGACTGGCTGAGATAGAAGAGCCCGCCCTGGGCGGAGGAGACGACGTGGTTGACCATGGGCTTGAGCCCCTCGGTCACGTAGGCCTGCAGCTTGTGCGTCTCCAGCGGCAGCTTGCCCAGGCCCGCCTTGACGGCCAGGGGCCCGGTGGAGCCGGCCACGCAGAGCGCGATCTTTTCGGCGCGGATTTCGCCGCGCGAGGTTTCCACGCCGACCACGCGGCCGCCTTCGCGCAGGAAATCCTGCACCTCGCAGCCCTGGATGATGTCCACGCCCAGCGCGTCGGCGGCGCGGGCGTAGCCCCAGACCATGGCGTCGTGGCGCGCCGTGCCCGCGCGTTTCTGCACAAAGCCGCCTTCGATGGGAAAGCGCGCGTCGGGCGCGAAGTTGAGATAGGGCGCGCGGCGGCGCACCTCGGCCCGCGTGAGCCAGTCGCCGTCGGCGCCGGTCAGCTTCATGGTGTTGTAGCGGCGGGCGGCGGCGTCGCGCAGGCCGGGATCGTAGTAGAGCAGCAGATGCCCGCGCTGCGAGAACATCACGTTGTAGTTCAGCTCATGGCTGAGGTTTTCCCACAGCTTGAGAGTGTGTTCGTAGAACTCGCGGTTGCCCGGCAGCATGTAGTTGGAGCGCACGATGGTCGTGTTGCGCCCGGCATTGCCGCCGCCGATCCAGCTTTTTTCCAGCACCGCGACGCGGCGCAGACCGTGGCGTTTGGCCAGGTAGTACGCCGTGGCCAAGCCATGGCCGCCCCCGCCGACGATCACCACGTCGTAGGCGGGCCGGGGTTCGGCGTCGCGCCAGGCGCGCGACCAGTGTTTCTGCCCCGAAAGGCCGTTCCGCAGAACGGCGAGGGCCGAGTACCGCTGCACGCAAACCTCCCTATGTCCCTGCAACGGTAATGGGTTTCGCGAGGGGCCTTCAATCGGTTTTTGAATGCGATTAGTTTTTCTTCACGCTTCCGACGGTCCGTCCTCAAAGGAAACCCGATGCCGCTGCACCGCCTCGCGACCGCGCCCGAGGGGCCGGAAACCCTGCCCCCGTTGGTGATCGCCCATGGCCTGTTCGGCTCGGCGCGCAACTGGGGCGGGCTGGCCAAGCGCTTCGCCGCGGCGGGACGCCGCGTCGTGGCGGTGGACATGCGCAACCATGGCGACAGCTTCCGCGACCCGGCGAATCGGTATGCGGACATGGCGGCGGACCTGGCCGAGGTGCTGCGCGAGGAGGGGGGCGAGGCGGACCTGCTGGGCCATTCCATGGGCGGCAAGGCGGCGATGGCCCTGGCGCTGAGCGATGCGGGCGCCCTGCGCCGGCTGATCGTGGCCGACATCGCGCCGGTCGCCTACGCGCATACCCACCAGCCCTACATCGATGCCATGCGGGCGGTGGATCTGAGCGCGGTGTCGCGCCGGTCCGAGGCGGATCGCGCGCTGGCGGCCGGCGTGCCGGATCGGGCGCTCCGGGCGTTTCTGCTGCAGAGCCTGGCCGTGGGGCCGGAGGGGGCGCGGTGGAAGCTGAACCTCGACGCGCTGTCGGCCAACATGGCGGACATCCTGGACTGGCCCCCGATCGCGGGCACGTGGAGCGGGCCGGCGCTGTTCCTGGCCGGGGGCGCGTCGGACTATCTGACCGACGCGCATCATCTGGGCGTGCGGCGGCTGTTCCCCTCGGCCCATTTCGCCACGGTGCCCGGCGCCGGGCATTGGCTGCATGCGGAGGCGCCGGGACCCTTCGCAGAGGCCGTCGGGGCGTTTCTGGGCTGAGGGCGTCGGCGCGGGTCGCGGCGGCCGGCAGGGTCAGCCGGCGGCGGCCTTGAGGCGGGCGTTTTCCGCGCGCAGCCGCTCCAGCTCCGCCAGAAGGGGGGCGAGGCGGGGCTGCAGCTCCTCGGCCGTCAGGCGCTGGGGGATGTGCTGGGGGCAGTTCCAGTCGAAGGCCTCCACCGTGATCAGCGCCGCGCGCTCCGGCGTTGCGCGCCAGCCCTTGGGCGTCAGCGAAGCGACGAGCGCGGGGTCGGCGTCGGCGTCGATCAGGCGCGCGCGGCCCCAGACCTTGAGCCGGCGGCGATTGGGATAGTCCATGAAGAACAGGGCGACGCGCGGGTCGCCCTGCAGGTTGCCCGCCGAGAGATGCTGGCGGTTTCCGCGCATGTCGGCATAGGCCAGCGTCTTGGCGTCGAGCGCCTTCACCACGCCCGCCGGGCCGCCCTTGAACTGAACGTAGGGCCAGCCGTTGGAAGCGACGGTGGCCTGGTAGAAGCCGTCGCGCGCCTCCACGAACGCGCGCTCGTCGGGGCCGAGGGCGTCGCGGGGCTCGGCGTCGGGCCGGCGAAAGGCGTCGTAAAGGTGGGCGGAGCCGCGGCGCGCCTGCTCGGCGAGCACCTCGGGCGTGAAGGCGATGTCGGTGAAGGCGCGGGCCATGGGATCCTCCGGGTCGGGGCGCTGGGCGATGCGGGGAAGGTGGCGCCCGGGAGCGGCCGAGGGAATTGGGCTTGATCGACGCTCACCGTTCCGGAAAATGAAATGATGGATCGCTTTCGGCAGATGGAGACCTTCGTCGCGGTGGCGGAGGCCGGCGGCTTCGCGGCCGCGGCGCGGCGGCTGGGAACCTCCGCCCCCACGGTCACGCGCCGGGTGGCGGAGCTGGAGGCGCGGCTGGGCGCGCGGCTGCTGGCGCGCACCACGCGGCAGGTGCGCCTGACGGAGGCGGGACGCCGCTACGAGGCGGAGGCGCGCGCGGCCCTGACGGCGCTGGGCGAGGCGGAGGCGGCGGCCGCGGGGGCCGCCGCGGCGCCGGTGGGCCGGCTGCGCGTCACGGCGCCGGTGACGATGGGGCGGCTGCATTTCGCGCCGGTGCTGCGCGACTGGCTGACCGCGCATCCCAAGGCGTCGGCCGAGGCGGTGTTCCTGGACCGGTTCGTGGACATGATCGGCGAGGATTTCGACCTGGCGCTGCGCATCGGCCCGCTGGCCGACAGCGGGTTCCGCGCCGTGCAGGTCGGCGAGGTGCGGCGCATCCTGGTGGCGGCGCCGTCGCTGGTGGCCGAACGGGGCGCGCCGCGGCGGTGGCAGGATCTGGCGGACTGGCCGGCGGCGTCCCGCCTGGGCGCCAGCCGGGCGTTGAGCCTGGACGCCCCGCGCGGGGGGCCGCGGGCGCGTCTGGCGCTGACCGACGTGGGCGCGCTGCTGGACGCGGCCGAGGCCGGCTGGGCGGTGGCGCGGTGCCTGAGCTACCAGGCCGCCGACGCCCTGCGCGACGGACGGCTGGTGGAGCTGCTGCCGGACCTGAGCGGCGAGCCCTGGCCGGTGCGGCTGGTCCATGCGGAGGGGCGGCGCGCCTCGGGCGCCCTGCGCAGCTTTCTGGATTTCGCTGCGCCGCGCCTTCGCGCCTCGCTTGGCGCGGCGGGGGCGCCCGTGGCAATATGAACGCGGGAGTCGGCCGACAGAGCCGGCACGTGAACAGGGGTTCCTCGCATGACCATCCACCGCATCGCCGGGGCGCTGACGCTCGGCCTGCTTTTCGCCGGCGCCGCCGCGGCGCAGACCGCGCTGACGCCCGCCTCGCCGCAGCCCGACGGGCTGAAGACCGGCCTTTGGGTCAACTACGCCTATCCGGCCGACGTGAAGACGCTGAAGGTGGCGCGCGACTGGCTGAATTCCGGCAAGGAAGCCGGCCCGCCGCTGATCGGGCTCGACTACATGGACAGCGATCCGGGCGCGCCGGTGCTGACGTCCAAGCGGGCGGAGTTCGTGGCGGCCGAGATCGGCGGATACGTCCGCTTCGACCAGCCGGGCGTCTGGGGCCTGCAGATCCATTCCAACGACGGCGCGCTGGTGACGTTCGGCGGCGCCGAGGTGGACCGGTTCAACGGCCGCCGGCCCTGCGACACCAACGGCTGGGTCGAGGTCTCCGTCCCGCAGGCGGGGTGGTATGCGGTCTCCGCCACCTACTACCAGCGCCTGAACACGGGCTGCCTGATGATGCGCTGGCGCAAGCCCGACGGCACGACCGAATGGACGCCGCGCGACGCCTGGGGCTTCAGATGAGCGGGCCGGCATGAGCGGCGGCGCAGGGGCGGGCGCGGTCGTCGCGCGCGGCCGCTGCAACTGCGGCGCCGTCGCCTTCGAGGTGCGCGGCCCCCTCGCCCCCGGCCATGCCTGCCATTGCGGCCTGTGCCGCCGCCAGGGCGGCAACTGGGCCGCCTGCACCGAGGCCGACCGCGACGACGTCGTCCTGACCGAGGCGGGCGGCCTGCGCTGGCATGCCTCGTCCAACTGGGCGCGGCGCGGATTCTGCGGCGTCTGCGGCGCCGCCCTTTTCTGGGAGATGCCGGGCAGCGGACGCCTGGGCCTGAACCTGGGGTCGCTGTCGCCCGGCCATGGCGTGCGGATCGAGCGGCACATCCACGTCGCCGACAAGGGCGACTGGTACGAGATCGACGACGGCCTGCCGCAGTTCGCGGACCACGAAACCCCGATGCCCTGAGCGGCGCGCCGCTTGACGGCCCGCCGTGCGCAGGCCTTGCTGACGCCCGAATGCGGCGAAGACCGCGCCCTGGGCGACGACCCGAGACCGTCGCGCAGGGGATCACGCAGGCAAGCCCCCGGCGGACCCGCGCCGGGGGACCACGCTGGGGAGGCGCAGGCATGTGGAGATGGCTCGGCCGCGGGCTGCTGGCCCTGGTCCTGATCGCGGCGGCGGCGGCCTTTGCGTTCCGCGAGGAGATCGGCCGCCTGAACGCGGTCCTGACCCTGTTCGACGAGGACCGGATCACCGCCAACTTCTCCGCCATGGACGCGGCCTTTCTGACCGCGCCCGTGGCGGCGGGCGGCGCGCCGCGGCCCCTGCCCCAGGCGCCGCGGCCCCTGCCGGAGCGTTTCGTGCACGGCGGCGGCGAGGAGGGGGTGGAGGCGTTCCTGTCGCGCTCCGCCACCACGTCGCTGCTGGTGCTCAAGGACGGCGCCGTCGCCCATGAGAGCTATCGCCTGGGCACGGGACCCGAAGACCTGCGCATGAGCTGGTCGGTGACCAAGTCCTTCGTCGCCTCGCTGATCGGCATCGCGCTGGCGGAAGGGGACCTGCCGGGCCTCGACGCGCCGGCCGAGGCGCTGGCGCCGGAGCTTGCCGGATCCGCCTATGAAGGCGTGCGCCTGCGCGACATCCTCAACATGGCCTCGGGCGTGGAGTTCAACGAGGATTACCTGGATTTCTGGAGCGACATCAACCAGATGGGGCGCGTCCTGGCGCTCGGCGCCTCCATGGACGCCTTCGCGGCCGGGCAGGACCGGCGCCTCGCGCCGCCGGGCGAGGCGTTCCGCTACGTCTCCATCGACACGCATGTGCTGGCGATGATCCTGCGGCGCGCGACCGGGCGCAGCCTGGCGGAGGCGCTGTCCGAGAAGATCTGGATCCCCATGGGGGCCGAGGCCGACGCGCGCATGATCACCGACGGCCATGGCGCCGCCTTCGCGCTGGGCGGGCTGAACGCGCGCACCCGGGATTTCGCGCGCTTCGGCCTGCTGATCGCCGAGGGCGGCGGCGGCGTGGTGCCGGCGGACTGGATCGCCGAGGCGACGTCCCCCAACGCGCCGCCGCCGGCCGACGCCTCGCGCGTCTACCGCTATGGCTATCAATGGTGGATTCCGCCGCAGGCGGAGGGCGAAGCGATCGCCCGCGGCGTCTACGGCCAGTGGATCTACCTGCGCCCGGCCGAGGGGGTGGTGATCGTCAAGACCTCCGCCGACCGCGATTTCCGAACGGCGGAGCGGCGGGCGAACAAGCCCACGCTTGCCATGTTCCGGGCGATCGCGGACGCTCTTCGATGATTTCGAGGAGGATTTTGCGATGCCATGCCTTCATGCCGCGCCCGAGACGCGTCCCCGCCCCCGCCACCTGCTGAGCCAGGTCGGAGGGCCCACGGTCCTGAACCTGCAGACCGCCGTGCTGCATGCCGGCCCGGGCGACTGCGTGAGGCTGGAGCCCGGGCGCTATCGCGACCCGATCGTGGTTCCGGTGTCCGGGCGCAGGGACGCGCCGATCCGCATCGTCGGCCCGGACGACCATGGCGCGGTGCTGGACGGCGGGCGGCGGCGCGGCGACGGGCTGCTGAGCGGCTTCGACCCGATGGACGATGATTTCGCCTTCATCAAGGTGATGAACGCCGGACATCTGGTGTTCGAGAACCTGACGTTCGAGAACTGCTGGCCCGCCGCCGCGTTCCTGCGCGGGCCGGAGCAGGTGACGTTCCTCAACTGTCGTTTTCGCGAGGGACGCTTCGCCGTGTTCGCCCGGGCGCTGCGCGATGGGGCGGGGCGCATGCTGCGGCCCGGGCGCGGCATCACGCTGGAGGGGTGCGAGTGGGTGCAGGACCCGCGCCGCGACATGTAGGAGGGGCGCATCGCCTGGCGGCAGGTCAAGCATCATCCCGGCTGGTCGAACATGGCCGACTACTTCAACGGCGCCCTTTTCGGTTCCTTCGACATCGAGGGCGGCGTGACCCTGCGCCGGTGCCGCGTGGCCCATGCCTTCAACGTGCTGCGCATGGATCTGTGGGATGCCATGCCGGAGTGGAAGAACCCGCCGCGGTCGCGCCCGCCCCTGCGCGAGATCGGGTCGAACCGCGACGTGCTGGTGCAGGACTGCGATTTCGCCTTCATCCGCGACAACGTGATCGAGCCCGAGGTCGCCGCCCGCGGCTGGCGCGTGCTGGGCAACCGGATGCTCAACTGCCA
>JBCBYE010000510.1:0-3703 GCA_039816075.1 Pseudomonadota bacterium
CCCGTCGCCCTTGGGCGGCAGCAGCTCGTGGATCAGGTGGTTGAGCAGGAAGCCGCGCTTCGCCTCGGGCGCGTTGCCGCGCAGGGCCCAGGCGCCGGGGCGCTTGCCGATGGCGTTCCAGGTCCAGACGGTCTTGCCGTTCACCGCCTCCATCCGCGCCGCGGGCACATGGATGCGGCCATGCGGGCTTTCCACGTAGACCCAGTCGCCCTCCGTCAGCCCCAGCCGATCCCACTCCCCCGCCGGCACGAAAAGCGGGTTTTCGCCGTGGATCTGCCGCAGCCAGGCGTTCTGGGAGCCCCAGGCGTGATACATCGCCGCCGGGCGCTGGGTGACCGCGTGCAGGGGATACGCCTCGGGGTCCACGCCGCCGTCGGGCGCCTGCCAGCCGGGCAGCGGATCGAAGGCAGCCTGCACGCGCTCGCGCAGATGCTCCGGCGGGACGCGGTCGCCATGGCCCTCCGCCGCGCGCTGGAACTTCGCCAGCGGCTCCAGCCACAGCTGAAAGACGTAGGGCGCCGGGGCATCCACCAGCCCGATCTCCACCGCCCAGTCCCAATAGGCCCGGTTCCACGGGCGGTTCCACCGCGCCCCCTCGGGGATCGGCGAGCTCCAGAACCCGCCGTTGGCCTTGTAGATCTCGATCTGCTCCGGGTTCGGCTCGCCGCGTCCATGGCGGGAGCCGTCGCCCCGCCAGCCGGCCAGCGGCCCGACGCCCGGCCGCCGCTCGTGCCGCACCATGTAGTCGGCATAGTCGGCGTAGATCGCCTCGCCCGCCGCGTCGACCATCCCCGGCAGGCCCAGCCGCGCGCCCAGGTCCAGCAGCACCGACTGGAAGCCGCGCACGCCCTCATGCCCCTCCCGCACCGGCTCCACCACCGGCCAGCGGATCGCGTCGGAGGCCATGTCCGCCTCGCCGATGGGCCGATCCAGCAGCGAAATGCAGTCGTGACGCTCCAGATATGTGGTGTCGGGCAGGATCAGGTCGGCATAGGCCACCATTTCCGACGAATAGGCGTCGGAATAGATGATGCGCGGGATCGCGTACTCGCCGTCCTCGCCCTTGCGCGTGAGCATCTCCATGACGCCCGACGTGTTCATGGACGAGTTCCACGCCATGTTCGCCATGTAGAGGAACAGCGTGTCGATCCTGTAGGGGTCCCCGGCCGCGGCGTTGCTGATGACCATATGCATCAGCCCATGGGCCGAGATCGGCGCCTCCCAGGTGAAGGCCTTGTCGATGCGCTGGGGGGCGCCGTCCTCGTCCAGCAGCAGATCCTCCGGCCCGCGCGGAAAGCCCAGATGCGGCCCCTTCAACGCATAGCCGGCGCGCGAGGTCGCGTTGGGCCGCGGATGCGCCTCCAGCGGCTTGGGATAGGGCGGCTTGAAGCGGAACCCGCCCGGCCCCTCCACCGCGCCCAGCAGGCATTGCAGAACGTGCAGCGCGCGGCAGGTCTGAAAGCCGTTCGAATGGGCCGAGACGCCGCGCATGGCATGGAACGCCACGGGCCGGCCCACGGTCTGCGCATGCTCCACGCCGCGCCAGTCGGTCCAGGGCTGATCGAGCACGATCGCCTTTTCGAAGGCGACATGGGCGATCTCGGCGGCGATGCGGCGGATCGTGGCGGCGGGGATGCCCGTGGGCCCCTCCACCGTCTCGGGCGCATAGGCGTCGCAGAGATACTTCTCCGCCAGCAGCTCGAAGGCAGGGCGGCAGGCGCGGCCCTCATGCTCGAACCGACCCTTAAGCGCCGCCCTGGCCTCGGGGTCGTCCCAGGCGCGCAGGGCGCCGTCGCGGCGATCGGCCACCAGGGCGCGCCCCTCGGCGTCGCGGGCGAAGAGGCCATGCTCCGCCGTGCCCGGCGCCTCGATCACCAGCCAGGGCGCATTGGTGGCGCGCAGCAGGTACTCGACGTCCACCTTGCCGGCGCGCAGCAGCTCGCGGATCAGCGACAGGATCAGCAGGCCGTCCGTGCCCGGGGTGATGCCCAGCCATTCGTCCGCCACGGCGTTGTAGCCGGTGCGCACCGGATTCACGGCGACGACGCGGGCGCCGCGGCCCTTCAGCTCCCCCAGGCCCATCTTGATGGGGTTGCTGTCATGGTCCTCGGCCACGCCGAAGATCATGAAGTACTCGCAGTTCTCCCAGTCCGGCTGCCCGAACTCCCAGAACGCGCCGCCCAGCGTCAGGATGCCGGCGGCCGCCATGTTGACGGAGCAAAAGCCGCCATGGGCCGCGTAATTGGGCGTGCCGAACTGCTGCGCCCACCAGCCGGTGAAGCTTTGCGACTGGTCGCGCCCGGTGAAGAAGGCCAGCTTCTTGGGGTCGTCCTCGCGCACCGGCTTCAGCCAGGACGCCGCCGTCTCCAGCGCCTCCTCCCAGGTGATCTCCTCGAACTCGCCGGAGCCGCGCGGGCCCACGCGCTTCATCGGCGCGCGCAGCCGCGCGGGGCTCAGATGCTGCATGATCCCGGCCGAGCCCTTGGCGCAGATCACGCCGCGGTTCACCGGGTGGTCGCGGTTGCCCTCGATGTAGCGGATGTAGGGCGCGCCCTTGGCCGAGCGGTCCAGATGCACGTCGATGCCGCAGCGGCAGGCGCACATGTAGCAGGTGGTCTTGGCGATCTCGTCCGCCACGGGCCGGCTCAGGTCGAGCCCCCGCGCCCCATCTTCCGCCACGGCGTTCTCCCTGACCGGTCCGTCTCGTTGCGCCGAGCTTAGAACGCGGGGTCCGCTGAGCGAAAGCCCCAGTCTCGATAACGGCCCCTGCAAAGGCCCCGCGCGGCGCGAAACCCGGCCGCGGCCCAGCGCCCCGCCCTTTCAAGCGCCCCCCCTTTTCGGCGCCCCGCCCTTTCAACGCCCCCCCTGTTCAACGCCGCGTCAGCGCGCCCAGGATCAGCGGCTGCGCGAACATCGGCAGCTGGTAGAGCGCGAAATAGAGCAGCAGCACCGGGTCCGGCGGCAGCGCCGCCGCCCAGATCCCGACGGACCGCGTGCCCCACAGCAGCGCCGCCGCCCCCTGCGCCGGCCGGTCCCCGGGCAGCAGCGGGCGCAGCGCATGGGGGGCGAAGATCAGCGCGCAGGACAGCGCCAGAAAGCCCGCCGCCAGACCCGGGCGCGCCTGGATCAGCGCCGGCACGCCGTCGAAGATGGGGAACAGGAACAGCACCATCACGATGGCCGTCAGCCCGTCGAAGGCGCGGCCGTTGCGCTCGATCCGCGCCCGGCCCAGCCAGCGCTGCATCGCCAGCGCGCCCGCCGCGCCCGCGCCGATCATCGCCGCGGTGCGCCCGGCCAGCGTCCAGGGATCCAGCGGCGTCTCCGCCCCCAGCAGCGCCGCGCCCAACGCAGGGCCCAGCGCCGGCATCAGCAGGCTCGCCGCCACCGTCACCCGCAGCGCCCGCGCCGCATCCCAACCCATCAGGAAACACAGGCCCGCGGCGCTGGCGATGGGCGGCGCGGCGAAGGTCCAGACCGCCGCCGCCGTCCAGTCCGGCCCGGCGCCCAGCGCTTCGGCGACCGCCCAGGCCGCCAGCGTCGGCAGGATCAGCAGCGCCGCCGCCTCCCCTGCCAGCGCGGCCGCGGGACGCGGTCGGCGCAGCCGCGCCAACGCCGCGCCCAGATCCAGCCGAACCATGCCCAGCGCATAGACCGTCGCGACCAGGGCCGAGAGCGCCGGTCGCATCATCTCCGACAGCGCCGG
>JBCBYE010000301.1:0-5790 GCA_039816075.1 Pseudomonadota bacterium
CCCGCCACTGTCATGCCAGCGTCGCGTTGACCCGATAGCGGTTCGGGATGAATGCCTGCGCCGCCGATCTCCGCGGCCCCAGGACCCCTGGGGCCGGGCCGACCTCTCCGGGGGCCGGCCGGGGCGCCCCGGGACCGGAGCCCCGGAGAGGTCGGCCCGGCCCCAGGGGTCCTGGGGCCGCGGAGATCGGCGGCGCAGGCATTCATCCCGAACCGCTATCGGGTCAACGCGACGCTGGCATGACAGTGGCGGGTCGGCGCGACGGCGGTATTTTTGTCGCGCGTGGACGCGACGGCGGCGCGACGGTCGCGGGTCGACGCGGCGTTCGACGGCGCCGGCCGGGTCCCTCAGGGCCCGTTCGAGGCGGCCGCTGCGTTGCGCGCCGGAGGGCGCTGCGGCGGGGCGCCGCGGCAGTTGGGCGGAGGCAGGCCGAAGCGACGGGCGCTGCGCCTTGCCCTCAGGATTGGCCATGGAGACGGCGTCGGAAACGTCTCAGGACCAAGCCGGGTTTCCGCGGGGGGGTGCGATGGGAACTCTTCCAGCGAACCTGACGGGCGCGCCGCGGGCGTCGAAAGCGACTGTTTTAGGCGCGCCGTTTCCGGGAAGGGGTTTATGTCCGGTAAGCGGACCAAGCGGACTTTCGCGGACAAGACGTTATCGCCCGCAGACGCCCGGGACCGGTCGTTCGGAAGTCTTCGGGGACCGTGCAATTCCACACCTAAGGCGCGTATCGGCGAGGGTCGGCCTTGGTCCCGCCCAACGGAAACGTCTCGGAGACGAGTTTCATAGGCGAATGTGGACTTGAGTGCGGCCTAAGGCTTCGAAATATAGGCCTGCCTTGGGCGACCCAAATCTCACGTTCTTCGACTGTTACACTGCGGCGCGGGAGTGCAGGCGCCTAAACGGAGGCCATCGCTAGGGTTGCGCTTGTTCTTCGCTGCCGCGCAGGAGCTTGACCCGATCCGCCAGCGCCCTGTTGACGTTAGCGTAAGCTGGCTCGATCCAGTCGGAGTTCCAGAACCACAGTCCGATGCCACGGTCCACTTCGTGCTGGGTCACCTTGGTTCCATCGTCCACGGGCTCCAGAAGCCATCGATGATCGAACGTCAGCACGCCTGGAACGCCGCCCTTCTGGCGAAGCTCCCGATCAGGTTCCAGCACCGTGACTTCGGCGGTGATCTCAAGGATCTCGCCGCCGGGCTCAAGCACCCTGTTCAGCACCTCGCGCCCAAGCGCGTAGTCGCCGACGACCTCGACGAACACCGGATTCCAGTCCGGGTAGGACGATGCCTCGGATATCACCTCCCAGACCTCGGCAGGCTCCGCCGCGATGACGGTTTCGACATGGAACGTCTTTTGAGTGCATCCGCCAGCGAGAGCCGCGATCGCCGCCCCCGCGAGGCTCCATTTGAAGATCGGCCGAAGCATCAAAGGCGCCCGTCGAACCAATCGGTCAGTTCATCAGGATGCGTGCCGAGGCGGTCGTAGGCGGCGAAGCGGCTTTGCTCGAGGTCGAGCAGCTTCAACTCCTTCTCGACCTCAAGGGCCGCGTAGAAGTCCTCGACCATCTCCATCCGGGTCCACGGGTCGTTGCGGTTCTGCAGAACGAGCGTCGGCACGGTGATCTTCGAAGCATCCTCGATGAAGTTCGGCCCACCGATGTCGAACCCGAGCCTACGCTCGCTGACCGCCTGGCCGGCGCGCGCGATCGGGCCTGGCATGCCGAGCGCCTTGACGAAGTATGTGTAGAGCAGCGGTTGCACCGCGATCATCGCCTTGACGTTCGGCCGCGTCGCAAGCCCGTTCTCCCGTCCGTAGGCATAGGTCGTTGAAGCGGCGCCTATGCATATGGAGAGCAGGCCGACCGCCGCAGCAGGAAAGCGCGCGGAGACGAAGTCCACGGCCGCAAGCACGTCCTTGGCCTCCTCCGGGCCCCAGGACACCCAAGGCACAGGCCCGACATCGCTCTCGCCATGCCCGCGCAGGTCGTACATCAGCACCGAGTACCCTTGGTTCACGAAGTGCCGAGCCTGTCGCAGAAAGCGGATGTCCTTTTTCCAAGGCGTGATCAGGCCGTGTCCTTTAGGCGTCCAGCCGCCACGGTTGCATTGCACGCCGAAGTGGCTCTGAACCACGATCCGTTCCCGACCGCCCTCAATCAGCCAGCCGCGCAGGGTCACGCCGTCCTCGGTCTCGAAGGTCACGTCCTCATGAGCGAGGCCGTGCGCCTCTGGATTGTCGAACAGGGGCGACTGCCCGGGCTTCACCATCATGTCGGAGACCATCCGTCCGATCATCGTGCCGTCTCCTTCGTCAAGCGGCAGGCGCCAGCATGGCGCCCAGTTGTTCAAGAAAGGCCTGCCGGTTCTGCTGGCCCATGCCCGCCCATAGCCCTTCGGCGTCATGGCCGCTGGGGGTGTTGATCGGACGATCGCCCGCGACGCAGGCGAAGACGTGGTCGGCGACCTCCTGCACGTCGGCCGGGGCGCCGCGCTCGGTCGCGCTGGCCTGCACGGCCCGCTCGAGGCGGGTTCGGATCCCGCGAGAGACCGCGACGAGGTCCGCGTCCCCGATTTCCACGCGCCAGTCGACGGCAGCGTTGAACCCGGTCGAGTAGGCGCCCGGGGCCACGTTGCAGATGCGGACGCCCAGCGGCGCATACTCCAGCGCCATCGCCTCCGTCAGTCCGACGAGCGCATGTTTGGTCGAGGCATAAACGGAGTTGCCGGGCAGCCCGAGATGACCCGCCATCGAGGTGACGTTCACGATCACGCCGCGCCCGGCCGCGCGCATCTCCGGCAGGGCTGCGCGCATCACGTGCATGGCGCCGAACACGTTCGTGGCGTACATCGCGTCCACATCTTCCGCGCTGAACTGCTCGAACATGCCGTTGCCGCCGTAGCCTGCGTTGTTCACGACCGCATCGACGGCCCCGAAGCGCACGCGCGCCGCTTCGAAGGCTGCGTCGACGCTCTCGACCTCCGTTACGTCCAGCCGGACGAGGAGCAGTCGGTCGTCCGCCCGCAACTCACGTTCCAATTCGGGCGCACGCATGGTCGCCGCCACGTTCCATCCGGCATCGTGGAATGTCCGGGCGATCACCTTGCCAAAGCCGCTGGAACAGCCGGTGATCAAGATCGTTTGGGTCATGCCTGCCCTTGCTTTACAGCTTTACTGCTTCTGTCTGGCCATATTTGACAAGTTGATTAAACTTGTCAAGACGTAAGGGCGGGCATATGTCAGGCAAATGAGCGAAACCGAAACGAAGATACTCGACGCCGCGATCAGGACCTTTCTGCGCTATGGAGCCAAAAAGACGTCGATGAACGACATCGCCGAGGCGGCCGGCGTGTCGCGCCAGACGCTTTACGACCTGTTCGGCGGCAAGGACGAGTTGATCCAGGCTTCGACCCGCGCGATCACGGACAAGAAGCTGTCGTCCGTTCGTGCGCGGCTGAAACCGGAAATGAGCCTGCGTGTGCAGCTGGAGGTGTATCTCGAGGGCACGGTCGTCGAGAGCTGGGAAGCGCTGAGGGCGGCTGGAGACGCAGAGGAGCTGGTGGCAGGCTATCACGAGGCCGGCAAGGAGGAGATCGCCCGCTCGCACGAGCGCCACGTCGACCTTCTAGAGGAGATCTTCGCGCCCTTTGCCCGCCCGCTCGCGACCTATGGACTCGAACCTCGGGAACAGGCGCACTTCGTCATGTCCACCGCCATGGGTTTGAAGACCGGCGCGTCTTCGCGCGCAGAGTTGGACGCGCTTCTGAAGTCGCTGGTCGCCAACTGCCTCTCCGTCGCGGCCGATTAGCCCCGAGACTGCCGATCCGCATAGACCGATTTAGACGTCCTACGCGTGGGGGACGCCCTACGAATCCGACTGTTCTGGCATCGTAGAAAGCGGCGATCTACGAAACGCTTGGCCAAACCGATTGCTGGTTCGATGACGGCTTGGCCGGCACGCCGGCTCTCCGTGCGGTTGACGAAGAGGGTCAGATGTTGCTCATGCGTAGAGCACCGCGTCTAGAACCCAGGTCAGCTCCGGGCTCGGAGCTGTCGTTCGCCGCGCCGCGGGGGGCTCCGAGCCTCGACGGTTTTCGTCACCGGCCAAACAACCGTCTCCGACCGCAGCTTGGACGCTGCCGCGGGGGCGGTCTTGGCGGGGCGCTTCGCTTGGGGCGGGGCGCCGAGGGGGGGTCCCCTCGGCGCGGGGGGCGGTGGGGTCAGCCCTTGCCGAGCAGCCAGCCGCCGTCGACGTCGACGGTCGTGCCGGTCATGAAGTCGTTCTCCACGCACAGCATGATCGCCTGGGCGATCTCGTCGGGAACGCCGGCGCGCTCGATCAGGTGGCCGGCGGTCATCTTTCGGTAGAGCTCGGCGCGGGCCTCGCCCTCAAGGGCCACCATGGGGGTGTCGACCTGGCCGGGGGCGACGACGTTGATGCGGCGGGGGGCGAGCTCGGGCGCGAGGCCCTTCACGAAGGCCTCCACCGCGCCGCCGACCGAGCCGATGGCGATCTGGCCGGGCTTCATCCGGCGCGCGGGCGTGCCGGAGACGAGGACGATGCAGCCGTCCTGCGGCAGATGCGCGGCGCCGTGGCGGACCACCGTGGCGTAGCCCCACATCTTGTCGAAGGAGCCCTTGAAGCCGGCGAGATCCATGGCGAGGAACGGGCCGACGGCGCGGTCGCCGCCCGTGGCCGCGGAGATGAGGATGTCGTAGGGCGCGAGGCGGGCGAGCAGCGCCTGAACGGCGGCCTCGTCGCGGGCGTCGCAGGCCTCGAGCGTGACGCCGGCGGGCGGGGCGCCGGCCTTGGAGGGATCGCGGCTGATGGCGACGACCTCGGCCCCGGCGGCGACGAGACGGTCGACCGTGGCGGCGCCGATGCCCGAGGTGCCGCCGAAGACGACGGCTTTCTTGCCTGTGACGTTCATTTTTGGAGTTCCTCCCGTTGGGGTTGCGATGGGGGGGCGGCGGCGCCTGGGGGTCAGGCGGCGGCCGCGGCGTAGAGGGCGGCGTAGCGCCGGGCCATGCGCGCGGGCGCGTAGCGTTCGGCCGCGTGGGCGTTGACGGCCCGGGCGAGGGCGTCGCGGCGCGGGGCGTCGCCCAGCAGGGCGGCGAGGCGCGCGGCGAGCGCGTCGGGGTCGGGCGGGGTCAGCAGGGCGTCGGCGGCGTCGCCCAGGGCCTCGGCCAGGGGGGGGATGGCGAAGCCGGCGGCGGGGGCGCCGTGCAGGGCGGCCTCGATGGCGACGGTGGGCAGGCCTTCCCAGCGCGAGGTCATGGCCAGCAGGCGCGCGCGGGCCATGAGGGCGAGGGTCTCGTCATGGGGCAGGCCGTCGATGCGCTGGAAATCGGCGAGGCCGGCGGCGGCGGCGCGGGCGTCGACCTCGGCGGCGAGCTCGCCGGCGCCGACCATGCGCAGGCGGGCGCCGGGGCGCAGGCGGTCGAGCGCGGCGCAGGCGTCGACGAAGGCCTGGGGGTTCTTCTGGTAGACGAGGCGGCCGACGAAGAGGACGTCTATGTCGCGGGGCGCGTCGGGCGGCACGGCGGGGCCGGGAAGGCCGTTTTCGATGACCTCGGCCGGGCCGCGATGGCGTAGGCCGGCGTCGCGCGCCAGGGCGGCGTCGGCGGCGGAGACGAAGGCGGTGGCGTCGACGGAGCGGGCGAGGGCCCGTTCGAGGCGCACGCGCAGGCCCAGGGGCCCGGGCTGCGCCAGGCCGTGAAAGCCGTGGACGGTGTAGACGAGGCGGATGCGGGCGCCGAGGCCGCGGCGGGCGAGCGCGGCGGCGGCGG
>JBCBYE010000131.1:0-8662 GCA_039816075.1 Pseudomonadota bacterium
CCGCGCAGGAGGTCAGGTAGAAATTCCACATGCGCCGAAAACGATCGTCGAAGCCCATGGGCGCTATCTCGTCCCACGCATCGTTGAACCGCGCATGCCAGCGGCGCAGCGTATCCGAATAGTTCGACCCGAATTCCAGCGTGTCCACCAGGCGCAGCCCGGCGTTCCGCGTCTGCTCCGCCAGCGCCGCCTGGCTCGGCAACATCCCGCCCGGAAAGATGTATTTCTGAACGAAATCAACGCCTTTGCGGTAGCCGTCGAACAGATGTTCCGCGATGGTGATGATCTGAAGGCAGGCCTGCGCCTCGGGCTTCAGCCGCTCGCGCACCGTCTCGAAATAGGCCGGCCAGTAGCGTTCTCCCACCGCCTCGAACATCTCGATGGAGGCGATGCCGTCATAGGTTCCCCGCTCGTCGCGGTAGTCGCGCAGCACGATGTCGACCCGGTCGTTCAGCCCCGCCGCCTGGATGCGCGCGGCCGCGTAATCGTGCTGCTCGCGCGAGATGGTCAGGCCGGTGACGCGCAGCCCTCGCTCCTTCGCGGCATATTCCGCGAACCCGCCCCAGCCGCAGCCGATCTCCAGCACATGCCCGCCCTCGGGCGCGCCGATGCGGTCGCAGATGGAGGCGTACTTGTTGGCCTGCCCGGTCTCCAGGCTTTCCTGACTGCCGCCGAACAGGGCCGAGGAATAGGTCATCGTCTCGTCCAGCCACTTGGCATAGAACGGATTTCCCAGGTCGTAATGGGCCGCGATGTTGCGCCGCGATCCCGCCTTGGTGTTGCGGTTCATCCAATGGCGCAGCCGCTCCAGCCAGCGCACCAGGGCGGCGCCGGCGAACTCCCGCGCCATCTCCTCGTTGTTCATCAGCGCCACGTCCAGCAGCGCCTGCAGGTCCGGCGTGTCCCACCAGCCGTCCAGGTAGGCCTCGGCGAAGCCCAGTTCGCCGTCGCGCACCACGCGGCCGAAGGTGTCCGGATTGCGCACGTCCACGCGCGCCGTCGGACCGGGCCGGTCCCCCTCGGCGCGGAACACCCGTCCGTCGGGCAGCGCGAACTCGAACGCCCCGCGTTCGATCCGGCCGACCGTGTCGAAGACGGCGCCGAACCAGCGGGGCAGGTTCGCCTGACCGCGGGTCGTGGTGAGGGGTTGGGACATGCGGCTTCCTGCAGGATCACGATTTCAGTGGAAAAGTCTAAACGGCCGGACTAGCCTCCGCCAAGGCCGTTCGGGCCCCGGAACCGGGCGTTCGCGCGTCTTTCCGCGTGGAGAAGGCGTCATCCGTGCCGGGGTAGCGTCGGAACGGCGCGCGCTTGATCGCCAGGCGCAGCGCCTGCCAGTGGATCGCCAGGATCACCTTCAGCGCGCCCAGCGGAAACTCCGCCGCCAGCCGCAGCAGCGCGCCGTCGCTCAGGCGCCGGCGCGCCCCGCTCTGCGTCGCGATCAGCAGGTCGCCCTCGGCATCGCCCTGCTTGATGCGGATGGCCAGGCGCTCCCCCGGCGGCGTCACGTCGAAGCGATAGGTCTGGTCCATGTCGATGAAGGGGGACACGAACATGGCCTTGCCCGCCCTGTGCCGCCGCGCGCCGTCCTCGGGCCCGTCCGCGCGAGCGTCGACCACATAGGCGATCTGCGCCCCGAAGGTGTTCTTCACCTCGTAGATCAGGCTCTCCAGCCGTCCCGCCGCATCCTCGCAATAGTAGACCGACAGCGGATTGAAGACGTGGCCGAGCACCCGGGGCAGGGCCATCAGCCGGATGCGCGCCGGCGCCGGGCGCCCCGCCTCCGCCAGCCGCGCCTCCGCCCAGGGCCGCAGGGCCGATCCGTCGCGCGGCCCATGATCCGCATCGTGATGGGCGAACAGGGCGAAGCGGTTGACCGCGAACAGGCGCAGCGACGCCGACGTCTCCTCCAGCCGATCCACATCCAGCAGAAACGCGAAATGGCGGTAGCGGAACCGATGCGGCCGCGGCCGCAGGCGCATGTGCATCACATGCCCCGCATAGATCGCGCCGCCCGCCCCCGTCGCCGGCCCCGGCGCCGCCCCCGCCTCCGCGGTCATCGCGCCTTACTCCGCCGCCTCGGCCATGCCGGTCATCGGCGCGCCCAGATCGCGCGCCCAGTCCGGCCGCGCGCCCAGCGCGTTCGCCACCCGCAGGCCCGACCGCAGGCCGTCCTCGTGGAACCCGTAGCCCAGCCAGGCGCCCGCATGCCAGACGCCGCCGCGCCCCTGGATCGCATCCATCTCCACCTGCGCGGCGAAGCTGTCGCCCGAATAGAGCGGATGGTCATAGAGGTATTCTCCATGCACCAAGGCCGGATCCGGCGCCTCCTGCGGGTTCAGCGACACGAACAGCGGGAACCGCTCGTCCAGTCCCTGCAGGCGGTTCATCCAGTAGGTCACCTGCGCCGGCCGCGCCGCATCCGCCGTCGCGCCCTTGGACAGGAAGTTCCACGACGACCAGACCTTGCGCCGCCTGGGCATCAGCGCCGCATCCGAATGCAGCACCGCGCGGTTCTTGGAATAGGGCATGCGCGCCAGCAGCGATCGCTCCTGCGCATCGGCATCGTCCATCAGGCGCAGCGCCACGTCCGAATGCGTCGCCAGGATCGCCTGGTCGAACCGCCCCTCGGACCCGTCGTCGAAGCGAACCAGAACGCCGCCGGGCACGCGGCGCACCTGCTCCGCCCCCACGCCCAGCACCGCGCGCGGCCCCAGCGCCCGCACCACGCGCGCCACGTATTCGCGGCTGCCCCCGGTCACCGTGCGCCAGCGCTGCGCCGGGTCCAGCCCGGTCATCAGATCGTGGTTCTCGAAGAACGCCACGAAGTTCTCGGCCGGAAATTCCAGCATCTCCCGCGTGGAGGTGGACCAGATCGCGCCTCCCATGGGCAGCACGAAGCGGTCGCGGAAGTCCTTCGAATAGCCCCGCGACTTCAGCCACTCGCCCAGGCTCATCCCGGTCAGCGCGCCCTCCTGCAGCTCGGCGCGCGAGGTGCGGTTGAAGCGCAGGATCTGCAGCAGCATCGCCACGTGCCGCGGATTGGCCGCGTTGATCCGCTGGCCGAACAGCTTGTCGAGGTTGTCGCAGGCGTACTCATAGGATCCGCCCTGCAGCGAAAAGCCGAAGCTCATGTCCGACCAGTGCGTCGGCACGTCCAGATGCTCGAACAGGCCGGTCAGGTTGGGATAGTTGCGCTGGTTGTAGACGATGAACCCGGTGTCCACCGCCACGGCGTCGTCGCCGAAGCGGGCGTCGACCGTATGGGCATGCCCGCCGAACCGGGCCTCGCGCTCGTAAAGGGTGACGTCGTGGCGCGCGCTCAGGGCGAGCGCGGCGCCGAGGCCGGAAATCCCGGCGCCGATGACGGCGATCTTCAACGGATAGGCTCCTTCGGGTCGGTCCAGGCGGGCTTGGGGAGGCCCGCGGGGTCAATGCCAGCCACGCCGCAGGGCGGGGCGGAGTTTCAAGTCGATCTCAGGCCGCGCGCGCCTCGCGCAGCGCCGCATAGGCGTCCAGCGCCCTTTGGCGCCCCGCCTTCAGGTCCACGCGCGGCGCCGGATAGGCGTCGCTCGGCGACAGGCCCCAGGACCGCGGGATCGCCTCGTAGAAGGCCATCGCGTCCGCGCCGGGCTCGGACGACAGCTCCGCCACGAAGCGTTTGCGATAGGACCCCATCGGATCGAACTTTTCGCCCTGCGTCTCGGGGTTGAAGATGCGGAAGAAGGGCGAGGCGTCGGGCCCGCTGCCGGCGGTCCACTGCCAGCCCATGGCGTTGGAGGCCGGGTCCCAGTCCACCAGATGCTCGGCGAAGAACCGCTCCCCGACCCTCCAGTGGGTCATCAGGTGCTTGCACAGGTAGCTGGCGGTCAGCATGCGCATGCGGTTGTGCATGCGCCCGGTCACGTGCAGCTCCCGCATCGCCGCGTCCACCGCCGGCACGCCCGTGCGCCCGCGCCGCCAGGCCTCGGCGTCCTCATTGTCCTCGCGCCAGGGAAAGCCGTCCCATTCCTCGCGCCAGTTCCCGGTCTCGATCTGCGGCGTGTGGTGGATCAGGTGATAGGCGAAGTCGCGCCATACAACCTCTTTCAAGAACGTCAGCCCGCCGTCGCCGCCGCGATGCGGCGCCGCCGCATGCCAGGCCTGCCGCGGCGACAACTCGCCCAGCGCGAAGGCGTCCGACAGGTTCGACGTCGCCGCGATGTCCGGCCGGTCGCGCATGGAGGCATAGTCGCCCAGCCGCCGGTCGACGAACGTCGCCAGACGCGCCTGCGCCGCCGCCTCGCCCGTCTCCACATGCCGCGCCACCACCGCCGCGCCCCGGTTCATCGCGCGGCCGAGCCCCAGGCTCTCCAACGTCTCCGACCGTGGCCACGCCTCCGGCGCGCTCAGCTTCGGCGCCGGCAGCGGGTCCGCCACCGGCCGCTCGCTCACCGCACGCCAATAGGGCGTGTAGACCTTGTAGAACCCGCCCGACCCGGTCGCCACCGTCCAGGGCTCGAACAGCACATGCCCCTCGAAGGACCGCGCCGCGACCCCGTCGTCCTTCAGGTCCGCCTTGACCGCCTCGTCCCGCGCCCGCGCCGCTCGGTCATGCAGCCGCGACCAGTGCACCGCGCCCGCGCCCGTCTCTGCGATCACCTCGCGCAGCACGTCCAGCGCCGCGCCCCGCCGCAGGATCAGCCGCGATCCCGCCGCCTCCAGCGACGCGGTCAGCGCTTCCAACGACCGCTCCAGCCGCCACAGGTGCGCTGCGCCCAGCGCGTCCGTTTCCGGGTCGAGTATGAAGAGGGGGACCACCGCCCCTGCCTCCGCCGCCGCGGTCAGAGCCGGATGGTCGCTCAGCCGCAGATCGCGGCGCAGCCAGACCAGGGTCGTCGGGGAACTCGCATTCATGACCGAGGTTTACGACCTTTGAACGAGGGCGGATCACCTCTCGTCCCTCCTTCCGTCGCGCGGAAGGGCAAAGCAAGAAAAGCTTGGTGGCGCGCGAAAACCGCTCACTCCGCGGCGCCGGCGTTCTCCATCGCCAGGCGTTTCACTTCGCGACGCATGATCTTGCCCGTCGCGGTCATCGGCAGCGCCTCGGTCACATGCACCGCCCGCGGCGCCGCATGGGCCGACACGCGCGCGCGCACCCGCTCCGTCAGCGCGGCCTCCAGCCCCTCGATCCGGGCGCCGGGCGCCAGCACCACATAGGCCGTCACCGCCTCCGTGCGCACCGGATCGGGCAGGCCCACCACCGCCGCCATGGCCACCGCCGGATGCCCGCTCAGGCAATCCTCGATCTCCGTCGGCCCGATCCGATAGCCCGAGGATGTGATGACGTCGTCCGCACGCGACGAGAAATGGAAATTCCCCGCCTCGTCCCGCCGCCCCTCGTCCCCCGTGCGCATCCAGCGCCGGCCATCGGCGCCCGTCACGAACTTCTCCGCCGTCTTCTCCGGCAGGTTCCAATAGCGCAGGAACATCGACGGATCGGGCGAGGCCACCGCGATCTCCCCCAGCGTCCCGTCGGGTCGCTCGGCCCCGTCGGGGCCCAGGATCGCCACGTCATGCCCCGGCGTCGCCCGCCCGGTGGAGCCGGGCACGGGCGGAAACAGCGCCGCGCAGTTGCCCAGCACCATGTTGCACTCGGTCTGCCCGTAAAACTCGTTGATCGTCACCCCGAAGGCGCCGAGGCCCCAATCGAGCAGGCTTTCGCCCAACGCCTCGCCCGCCGCGCCGATGGTCCGCAGGCGCGGCCGCGACCGGGGCGGCGCTTCCCGCCGCAGCAGCTTCAGCGCCGTGGGCGGAAAGAACACGTTGCGCACCTCCAGCCGCCGCATCAGGTCCCAGGCGCGCTCGGGCTCGAACTTGGCCATGCGATGCGCCACCAGCGGCACGCCCAGCGCCAGCGCCGGCATCATCGCGTTCGCCAGCCCGCCCAGCCAGGCCCAGTCCGCCGGCGTCCAGACCTTGTCGCCGCGCCGCGGCGCGAATTCGTGATGGGTCTCGAAGCCCGGCAGATGCCCGTAAAGGATGCGATGCGCGTGCAGCGCCCCCTTCGGCGGCCCCGTGGTGCCCGAGGTGTAGGAGATGAAGGCCGGATCCTCCGCCGAGGTCTCCGCCATCGCCGGCGCGTCCCCGGCCTTGGCCAGCTCCTGCCAGAACCCCCAGGCCCCGTCCGTCGGCCTGTCGGTGCTCCAGATCGTCGACAGCTCGCCCAGATCGTCGCGCACCGCCAGAACCTTGGGCAGGTTCGCCGCATCGGTCACCACCATGCGCGCCCCGCTGTCCGCCAGCCGGTAACGCAGCGCATCCTCGCCGAACAGCGTGAACAGCGGCACCGTCACCGCCCCCAGCCGCCAGCCCGCCAGATGCGCGATCAGCGCCTCGGGCGTCTGCGGCAGCAGCAGCCCCACGCGATCGCCCCGCGCCAGCCCCCGCGCCCGCAGCGCGCCGGCGAAACGTCCGGAGGCGCGCTCCAGATCCCCGTAGGTCCAGCGCCGCACCTCGCCGTCGGGCCGCAGAAATTCCAGCGCCACGCGCTCCGGCGCCGCCCGCGCCCAGGCGCCGACGAGCGCCTCCGCCAGGTTCAGCCGCGCCGGCACGCGCCAGCGAAAGCCGGCGCGCAGCGCGTCCCAGCTCTCGGCCGGCTCGATCGTGCGAAGGTCCGCCTGCAACCCTCTCTCCCGCCTGCGGTTTCCCGTCCGCCTCAGGCTTAGCCGACATGCTGCGCCGCAGCAACGCCGCGACGCCCCCTCTACGTTCCGCCCGCACGGCCGCGCTGCCGGCGCGCCCGACCCCACATCCCCGTTGACGCCGCCCGCTCCGCCGGGCCTCCTGCCCCCAACCAGAACAGGGAGGAGCCCCCGCCATGACCGCCGCCGCCCTCGAAGTGCTCAAATCCGACATCCGCGACGTCCGCCTGCAGGACCGCCCCTCTGCCCCCCTCGCCCCGGGCGAGGCGCGCCTGCGCCCCGACGCCCTCGCCCTCACCGCCAATACCGTGACCTACGCCGTGGTGGGCGAGCGCATCGGCTACTGGCGCTTCTTCCCCTGCCAGGACGACGCCCGCGGCCTCGTCCCCGCCTGGGGCTTCGCCACCTGCACCGAGAGCCGGGCGGACGGCATGAGCGTCGGCGACCGCTTCTTCGGCTGCTGGGCCCTCGCGCAGGCGCTGACCGTCGTCGTCAAACCCGCCTCCGACGGCTTCATCGACATCGCCCCCCGGCGCGAGGGTCTCGCCCCCCTCTACGCCCGCTACCACACGGCCCCCCAGGGCGACCCGGACGCCGAGGCGCGCCGCGCGCTGCTGCAGCCGCTGCTGGGCACCGGCTGGCTCCTGACCGACTACATCGGCGACCATGACCGCTTCGGGGCGGAGCGGGCCGTGCTCTCCGCCGCCAGCTCGAAAACCTCCATCGGTCTCGCCGCGGGTCTCAAGCAGGCCGGCATGCCCGTCACCGGCCTCACCTCCTCCGGCAACCGCGCCTTCGTGGAGGGGCTCGGCCTCTACGACGACGTCCTCCTCTACGACGTCCTGCCGAACGCCCTCGCTCGGGTCCCCTCGATCTTCGTGGACATGGCCGGCTCCGCCCCCGTGCGCCAGGCGGTGCACCAGGCCCTCGCCGGCGGCCGGCTCGTCCGCTCCATCGGGGTCGGCGCGGCCCATTGGCAGCAGATCGCCGCCGCGCCCGATCTGCCCGACCCTCAGCCGGAATTCTTCTTCGCCCCCGCCTGGTCGCAAAAGCGGGTGGAGGATTGGGGCGGCGAAACCCTCTTGCGCCGCATGGGCGAGGGGCTGGCCGCCCGCATGGCCGAAAGCCGCGACTGGCTGAGCGTCGAAACGCGCCCCCTCGCCGCGCTGCCCGCGGCCTGGGCCGAAGTCGCCGAAGGCCGCCAGAGCCCGTCCGCGGGCGTGATGATCGATTTGTCCTGACGTCGACCTGCCGCCCCCGCGACGGGACCCGAGCCGGTCCGGCGGCCCGCAGCCGCCGCGCTACAGCGGCCGGGACATCATCGCCACGCCGAACATCGCCCCGCCGGGCGCCGGCGTCAGCGCGAAATCGCGCGTGGCGAAGCCATGGGCGGAATAGAACGGCTCCGCGGGCAGCGACGACACGCAATCCATGCGCTTCACGCCCTCGCGCCGCGCCTCCTCCAGGCAGTCCTGAAGGATCGCGCCCGCCGCGCCGCGCCGCAGATGCCGCGGATGCGTGCCGAAGAGCCTCAGATGCCCCTCGCGCGCGCCCGGCCGCAGCGACCAGCCGCCCGCGGCCGCCGGCCTGCCGTCGATCTCCGCGATGCGGTAGCGGCCGGAGGCGAGCAGCGCATGCGGCGCCCGCGCCAGCGCCGGGGCCGCCCGCGTCACGGCCTCGTCCGGATACCAGCCGCGATAAAGCTCCGAATAGCAGGCCTCCAGCAAGGCGGAGACCGCATCCGCGTCCCGCGGCCCGGCGCGGCGAAGGGTGATCACCTGGGTCATGAAGAAAAGCCTAACGCCGCCCCCGCGGCGCCGTCGAGCAAAACAATGCGCATCATCCTTAACGCCCTCGCCGCCCCCGCGCCGCGGCGCCCGGCCCCCGCCGCCCCCCTTCCCGCGCGACGCCCCGCCCGCGCTCCCGCGCGCCCGCACGCGCGCCTCGACGCGCGCGCGAGCCGGGCGGCGGCGCAGGTC
>JBCBYE010000675.1:0-2476 GCA_039816075.1 Pseudomonadota bacterium
TCCTGGAAATTCTTGTAGACGGAGGCGAAGCGGACGTAGGCGACCGTGTCGATCCGGGCGAGGCTGTCCATGACGATCTGGCCGATCTCGTCCGAGGCGATGTCGCTTTCGCCCTTGCTTTCGAGCCGCCGCACGATGCCGGAGATCATCTGCTCGATGCGCTCGGGCTCCACCGGGCGCTTCTGCAGCGCGATGCGGATGGAGCGGGCGAGCTTGTCGCGATCGAAGTCCTCGCGCTTGCCGTTCTTCTTCACGACGATCAGGTCGCGCAGCTGCACGCGCTCATAGGTGGTGAAGCGTCCGCCGCAGGCGGGGCAGAAGCGTCGGCGGCGGATGGCGACGTGATCTTCCGCCGGGCGGCTGTCCTTCACCTGGGTTTCGGTCGATCCGCAGAACGGGCAGCGCATCTCGGGCCTCCTCGCCTTGTCCCCGCCTGATCTTAGGGCAGGCGCGAGGGATGGGGGAAGCGCGGGGCGCGCGCGCTAGATGCGGGGGCGCGACTCGGCCGCCGACCGACGCTTCCGCGCAACGCCGACGGGCGCGCCGGGCGCGGTCAAGACCCGGTCCGGGGCTCAGGTCGGCGCCTTGGCCAGGGCGGGCTCGGCCGCGTCGCAGCCGAAGACGAAGCGCGCGCCCTCCGGCCCGCTTTCCAGCAGCACCAGCCAGCAGTCGCGGCCATCCACGGGCAGGTCCAGCAGCTCTCCCACGAACATGCTGCGCGCCCGCTCCTTGCCGGCGCAGATGGAGGCTTCACCCCGGCCCAGACGCGTGACGCTGAGCATCAGCTTGGGCGGGAGCAGGGCATGCGCCTCGTCGATGCGGTCGATGCGGATGCGGCGATGCACGGCGCCGTCCCCGGCGAGGCGCGCCTCGAGCGCGTCGCGCTCCACCTCCAGCCGGCGTCGCGCGGACGTGGCGGAGTCGAGCGCGGCCTCCACCACGTTCAAGCGGTCTTCGAGCCAATCGGCCCGCGCCCGCGCCTGGCCGAGGGCCTCGTCGAGGCGGGCGCGCGCGGCCGCGGCCGCAGGGGCGGAGGCCGGGTCGACGGCCGCGGTCACAGCGGCGGGGACCCTGGCCGCGCCGGCGGACAGGACGAGCGCGCCCGCGCTGACCCCCAGCGCGGCGAAGCTGATGATGAGCGCGACGACGGCGGTGATGCGTCTGGACATACGGTTCCTCCCCAAGGCCGCGGCCCCATCCGCGGCGGGGGGAGCCCTTACGGCATTTGACGCTTACGTCAAAGGCCTGGACGCTGATGTTTCCAAGATGCGGAAAAGCCGAGGTCCCGGCGCCGCCCTCACGCTCGAAACGTTCAACACCGTCTCGGGCGCCGATGTCGGCATCCTGATCGACGGGCCGCTGACCACGCCGACCCGTGCGGAGTCCGTCGCGTTCAACCTCGGCATCCGGTCGCCACGCGCTCCGGCCTCGGCGGATCGCCGGCCGGCGCCGTCGCGCGACCTCTCCCTCGCCCTTTCCGGCATGTCGGCGCAGGCTCGCGCCTTCGAGGGGGGCGGAGCGAGCGGCATCCGTTCCAACCTCCTGGACGGGACGCTGGATTTCGGCAGGGGGCGCAACATCGACCGGGTGGAGATCACGCCGAGGGTCGCCGGGCCCGGCAACGCCGTCGTCTTCGAATCGCCGACCTGCTCGCCGCAGTCGGCGCGCTATCCGCGGGCCTTCGTGGATGTCTCGCTGGCCTCGGCCGACGCCGAAGCTTCGGGGGAGCGGATCCGCGACGTGGAGTTCGGCCGGGTCGGCGGCGTCATCGCGGGGCGGGTGAACGCGCCGCCGGACCTTTGCGCCGCCGCGCCTGGCGCGGGCGGGCCGAGCCGAGTCAGCCGGACCGCATCGCCTCGCGCACCAGAAGCCAGGCGCGTCGGTAGTTCAGCACGCCGCCCAGCAGGAACAGAAGGCTGCCGATCAGGTATTGCCAGGCGAGAAAGGCGTGGAGCACCCGCTCCGCCGCCTCGCCTCGCACGTCCCACAGATAGGGCACGGAGGCGACGACGAAGAGGACCGAGCCGACGACGTAGCACAGGCCCGTCAGGTTCATCAGCCGCAGCTGCGTCGGGGCGCCGGCATCGAAGCTTTCGAGCACGTTCACCACCGCGCCCGCGACGAAGAGCAGACTGCCGAGGATGAAGCACCAGGCGCCCGCCCGCTCCCACCCCACCCACGACAGGAAGAAGATCGACCCGACCATGAAGAGGAGCGTGCCCGCCACGTAGGTCCAGGCCGCGATCAGTTGCAGCCGTTCGGTCGTCGCGCGCCCGCCGGGCCCGCCCCGCGCGTGGCGGCGCGCCTCCAGCAGGTCATGCCCGGTGACGATCAGGTAGAGGATGGAGCCGGCGAAGAAGATCCAAGCGCCCAGGTTCGCCCAAGCCGAAAGCGCCGGAAAGAACAGAACGCTGCCGATCACGAACAGCACGCCGCCCAGCTTGTAGGCGAAGGCGTTGAACGACTCCCACCAGAA
>JBCBYE010000064.1:0-11914 GCA_039816075.1 Pseudomonadota bacterium
CGGCGTGGGTTTCCTGCCGATCCGCAAGGCCGGCAAGCTGTGCGTGGAGACCGACGCGGCGGACTTCACCAACTACTCCGGCCGCACCCAGAGGCTGGAGATGCGCCGCCCCGCCTTTCCGCCCGGAACGCGCGTGCTGCTGGCCGATCAATGGGTGGAGACCGGCGGCACCATGCGCGGCGCCATCGATCTGGTGACCGCGCAGGGCGGAGAGGTCGTGGGCCTCGTGGCCATCGCCATGGAGCGCCGGTCCGGCGCCGCCGATCTGCTGGCGCGCCTCCCCAGCTTCGCCGCGGTGGTCCCCGGGTCGCGCTGGCAGGCGGACTGCGACGCCCAATCCCTGAGCAGCTTCGGCGACTACCGCCCGGATCGGGCCTTTCCGCGCGCCGGACGCTGAGGCGGGCCGCCGCACGAGCCTTTCGCCAAGGGCCCGTCAGGCGACGTCCATGATCTCCTCGGATCCCTCGTCGTCGCGGAACAGCATGTCCGGGTCGAACTGGTCCAGCCATTCGATGAGCTGCGGCAAAGGCATGGGTCGCGCGATGCCGAAGCCCTGCGCCCGCTCGCAGCCCATGGCGGCGAGCATGGCGGCGCTCGACGCGTCCTCCACGCCCTCGGCCGTCACGGTCAGGCCCAGCTCCTCCGTAAGACGCACGATGGAATGCACGATCGCGGCCGAGGTCGGGTCGATCGACAGCGTGCGCACCAGCGATCGATCGATCTTGATGCCCGTCACGTGCAGCTGCGCCAGGTGCGACAGGCCCGCATAGCCCACGCCGAAATCGTCGAGCAGCGTGGGAAAGCCGGCGGCCACCAGGCCCTCGATCTCTCGCGCCAGATCGGTCTCGGCGGCGTCGCCGCCGAAGACCACGGTTTCCAGCACCTCGACCCACAGACGCTCATGCGGCAGTTCCAGCCGCTCCGCCGTCCATTTCAGCCGATCCAGCAGACCGCCCGTCGCCAGGGTCTGCGACGAGGCGTTGAAGCTGGCGCCGATGCGGTGAAAGCCGCGGCCGCGCAGCTCCGCCAGCGCCTCGGCGCAGGCCTGCATCGCCGACATGTCCAGATCCGTGAGCAGGCCGTTGTCCTCGGCCATGGCGATGAACTCCGCCGGCGCGATCAGGCCGCGCGTCGGGTGCATCCAGCGCGCCAGCGTCTCCACCCCGATGATCTCCTGCGTGGCCAGCGACAGAACCGGCTGGAAGTGGAAGTGCAGGCCGCCCTCTCCCACGGTGCGGCGCAGGTCCTCGGCCATGCGCTTTTTCTCCAGGTGCTTGTCGGCGAGCGCCTGGTCGTAGCTCGCATAGCTGCCGCGGCCCTTCTGCTTGACGTCGTAGAGGGCGAAGTCGGCCTGCTGGATCAGCTCCTCGCCGTCCAGCAGGCCGGGGTCGGACACGGCGATGCCGATGCTGGCGCCGCATTGCAGCTCCACCTCTTCCCAGGGCAGGGGGCGGGTCACCTCATGGATGATGCGGCGGGCGAGCTCCGCCAGCTCCTGCGGCGTGGGGGCCGTGGGCATGACGATGACGAACTCGTCCCCGCCGACGCGGGCGACCAGGTCCTGCTCGCGCGTGCTGCGGGTCATCGCCTCGGCCGCATGCACCAGGATGGCGTCGCCCGCGGCGTGGCCGTGGGTGTCGTTGACCTCCTTGAACTTGTCGAGATCCACGTGGAACAGCGCCACTTGCCCGTCGCGCGCCGCCGCGCCCTCCAGCGCCTCGGCCAGCACCTCGCCCAGACGGCGGCGGTTGGCGAGGCCGGTCAGCACGTCGGAATTGACCGAATGCTCCAGCTCCGCCTTCGCGGCGGCCAGCGCGTCCTGCGCCGCCACCTGCCCGGAGATGTCGCGGGCGGCGCAGATCACGCGGACGCCCTCCTGCAGGTCCGCCTGGGAAAACGCCAGCTGCACCCAGTAGCGGCCGCCGTCCTTGCGCATGTTCTGGACGATCTGAAAGTCTTCGAAGTCTTCAGGAACCATGTCGAAGTCGAACTGGTCGATCTCCGCCTGGCTCGGCCGAACCTCCTGCGGCATCAGGAATTCCTGGGGCCGCCTACCCCGCGCCTCCTCCGCCGACCAACCGGTCTGGCGGGAGAAGCCCGCATTCGTCCACAAGATCCGCGCGCCGCGGTCCATCACGATGATGCCGTCGTTGATATGATCGACGAGCAGCTTGAGCAGCTGCCCTTCGGTGAGCGCGTCCAAACCTTCGCCCTGCGGCCGCCCCACGGGGGACGGCGCCGGCGAGAGACGATCATCGCGAGCCATACGGGGCCTCGATCTCCGCAAACGATTGCGGTGACACAAAACGCCAAAACCCTTACCGACGGGTGAGCAAGGCGCGACTTCGTCCCCGCGCCGCCGCCGTCCGCGCGAGTGGGCGGCCGCGAGCGCCTCGTCCGCGCGGGCTCGATGCGGCCTTGATCTTCTCCCGTCGCGGCGGGAAGGCTGCGTCCGAACCGGCGAAGGAGGCGGCCCATGGCGCGGATCGCGGCGAACGGCATCGACATCGAGGCGCAAGCGCATGGGCCGAGCGACGGCGCGCCGGTCCTCCTGATCCGCGGCCTCGGCAGTCAGCTGATCCACTGGCCGACGCCCCTGATCGACGGTCTGACCGAGGCCGGCTGCCGCGCGATTCTCTTCGACAATCGCGATTCGGGCCTTTCGGCCCGCTGCCCCGACGCGCCCTACGGGCTGGAGGACATGGCGGACGACGCCGCCGGCGTGCTCGACGCCTTCGGGGTCGCGGCGGCCCATGTCCTGGGCATCTCCATGGGCGGGCGCATCGCGCAGCTCATGGCGCTCGCCCACCGCCCGCGACTGCTGAGCGCCACGCTGGTGATGACGTCCAGCGGCGCGCCGGGCCTGCCCGGCCGCACGCCGGAGGTGGAGGCGCTGCTGCTCGCCCAGCCCGACGATCCCTCGGAGCGCGCCGGCGTGGTGCGCCACACGCTGGCGGCCGACCGCGTCTGGGGCAGCCCCGGCTTTCCCTTCGACGAGGCGGAACGGCGCGCGCTGATCGAACGCGCCTACGATCGCGCCTGGACGCCCGCGGGGCTGGCCCGGCAATACGCCGCCATCCGCGCCTCTTTCGCCCACGGTCCGTCGGGGCTGGAGGACCTGGACCTGCCGACCACCGTGATCCACGGCACGGACGACGCGCTGATCTCGGTGGAGCATGGCCGCGACCTCGCCGCCCGCATCCCCGGCGCCGAGCTGATCGAGATCGAGGGCATGGGCCACGACCTGGAAGGCGACGTCGCCCTCAAGGTGGCCGAGGCCGTCATCCGCCGGGTCAGGCGCGGCCCATGACCGGAACGACCGCCCCCGCCGTCGTGCGGCCCGAGGCGCTGCCCTTTCCGGTGGCGGAGACGGAACACTTCTGGATCCCGCTGCCCGACGGTCGGCGCCTTGCGGCCCGCCGCTGGGTCGCCCAGGCCGCCGGGCCGGTCCCCGCCATCCTCGAATACCTGCCCTACCGCAAACGGGACGGCACGGCGGAGCGGGACGCGCTGACCCATCCCTACCTCGCCGGCCACGGATACGCCTGCGTGCGCGTGGACGTGGCCGGCACCGGCGACAGCGAGGGCCTGTTCGACGATGAGTATTCGGAGCAGGAGATGCGCGACGGCGAGGCCGTGATCGCCTGGATCGCCGCGCAAGGCTGGTGCGGCGGCGCCGTCGGCATGATCGGCATCAGCTGGGGCGGCTTCAACGGTCTGCAGCTCGCCGCGCGTCGTCCTCCGGCCCTGAAGGCCGTCGTTTCGATCTGCTCCAGCGCCGATCGCTACGGCGACGACATCCACTACAAGGGCGGCTGCCTGCTGGGCGAGAACCCGGCCTGGGCCTCCACCGTGCTCAGCTGGTTCTCGCTGCCGCCCGATCCCGCCATCGTGGGCGAACGATGGCGGGAGATGTGGCTGGAGCGGCTGGAGGCCACGCCCTTCGCCGCCGAAACCTGGTCGCGTCATGGATTGCGCGACGCCTACTGGCGCCGAGGCTCGGTCTGCGAAGACTACGCGGCCATCGAGGCGCCGGTGCTCGCCGTGGGCGGTTGGCATGACGGCTACCGGAACACCATCGCGCGCCTCGTCGAAAATCTCTCCGCGCCTGTGAAGGGCATCGTGGGGCCGTGGAACCACAAGTATCCCCACTTCGCCCGGCCCGGTCCCGCCATCGGCTTTCTGCAGGAGGTTCTGCGCTGGTTCGACCGCTGGCTGAAGGATGCGCCCAACGGGGCGGAGGACGATCCCGCCTATCGCGCCTGGCTGATGGACGGCATCGCGCCCGCCACGGACTATGAACAGCGCCCCGGCCGCTGGATCGCCGAGCGGGTCTGGCCCTCCCCGCGCATCGCCCCGCAGGTCTGGCGGCTCTGCGACGCGGGCCTGACGCAGGGCGACGCGCCGCCCTTCCGGCGAGAGGCGCGCACCTATACCGCATGCGGGCTGCAGGCCGGCGAGTTCTTTCCCTTCGGCTTCGGCCCGGCGGAGCTGCCGGGCGATCAGCGCCCGGACGACGCCCTGTCGACCTGCTTCGACGGGCCGCAGACCGATGGGCCGACGGACATCGTCGGCGCGCCGCAGGTGCGGCTCACGCTTTCGTCCGACGCGCCGCGGGCTCAGATCGCCGTGCGGCTCTGCGACGTGGCGCCGAACGGCGCTTCGGCCCTCATCAGCTATGCCGTCCTCGACCTGCGGCACCGCGACGGCCATGCCCGAGCCGAGGATCTGACGCCCGGCCGGCCCTTCGACGTGTCGCTCCGCCTCGACCAGACGGCCTATCGCCTGCCCGCGGGGCGCCGCCTGCGCGTCGCGATCTCGCCCATCTACTGGCCCTTCATGTGGCCGGAGGGGGAGGCGGCGACCCTGACGCTGACCGCCGGCACGCTGTCTGTGCCCGTGCGCCCCACGGCCGATGGCGACGAGTGGCGCTTTCCGGAGCCCGAGGGGACGCCCCCACGCCGCACCCTCGCCCTGGCCGAACCGCGCGACGACAAGCGGGTGGAGGCGGACGTGACCAGCGGGGAGACCCATCTGATCGTCGAGTCCTTCCCCGGCGAGACCTACGACGTCGCCACCGGCCTCGTCTCCGGCCTCTCGCACCGCGAAATCTGGACAATGGTCCACGGCGACCCCGGATCCGCCCGCGTCGACATCGAATGGCGGCGCAGCATGGCCCGCGGCGACTGGCGCGTTCGATCGGACGCGACGCTGAGCCAGCGCCTGGAGGACGACGGGTTCCGGATCGAGGCGCGCCTGGTCTGCCGCGAGGGCGATGCGAAGGTCTTCGAACGCACGTTCTCCGCCTTGGTGAAACGCTCCTGACGGTCCCTGACGGGTTGATGCGAGTCGCCGGACGCGGTTACCGTGGCTCCCAGCGACCCAACGCCCCATCAGAGGGCCCGCCGCCAACCGGGGAGACCATCTCAATGTCCGAACTGAAGGGCCTCGCCGCCCTCGCCGCCGCCGGCCGCCTGTCGCGCCGCGATTTCCTCGGCCGCGCCTCCGCGCTCGGCCTCACCGCCGCCGCCGCGGGCACGCTGCTGTCCGACGCCGCGCTCGCCGCCGGTCCGAAAAAGGGCGGCGACATGCGCGTCGGCTCGATCGGCGGCGAAAGCACCAACAGCCTTGACCCCGCGACCTATGCCTCGCAGGTGCCGTTCCTGAACGGCAAATGCTGGGGCGACACGCTGGTGGAAACCTCGCCCACGGGCGACGTGACCCCGCGCCTGGCCGAAGAGGTCGAAGCCTCCTCGGACGCCAAGACCTGGCGGTTCAAGATCCGGTCGGGCGTCGAGTTCCACAACGGCAAGAGCCTGACGGCCGAAGACGTGCTCGCCACCATGCAGCGTCACTCGGGCGAGGACACCAAGTCCGGCGCGCTGGGCATCATGCGCGGCATCGAGAGCATGCGCACCGACGGCGACGTGTTCGAGGTCACGCTCAAGACCGCCAACGCCGATCTGCCCTATCTAATGGCCGACTACCATCTGATCATCCAGCCGAACGGCGGCGTCGACGCGCCCGCCGCGGGCGTCGGAACTGGCCCGTACCGGGTCGAGTCGGACGAACCCGGCGTGCGCCACCTCTACACGCTCAACCCCAACTACTGGGACCCCGAGCGCGGCCATGCCGACACCGTCGAGATCCGCGTCATCAACGACGCCACCGCCCGCATCTCCGCCCTGCAGAGCGGCGAGGTGCACATGATCAACCGGGTCGAGCCCAAGATCGTGAACCTGCTGGAGCGGGTGCCGGGCGTGCAGATTAACAACATCGGCGGCCGAGGGCACTACGTCTTCATCATGCATGCCAACACGGCGCCCTTCGACAACGTCGACCTGCGCATGGCGCTCAAGCTGGCCATGAACCGCGAGGAGATGGTGCAGAAGATCCTGCGCGGCTACGGCACCATCGGCCACGACACGCCGATCAACGCCGCCTATCCGCTCTACGACGCCGAGGCGTTGGAGACCCGGGCCTACGATCCCGACCAGGCCGCCTTCCACTTCAAGAAGTCCGGCCACGACGGCGCGGTGACGCTGCGCACGTCCGACGTCGCCTTCCCCGGAGCCGTGGACGCCGCGCAGCTCTACCAGCAGCAGGCCGCGGCCGCCGGCATCCAGATCGAGATCAAGCGCGAGCCGGGCGACGGCTACTGGTCCGAGGTCTGGAACAAGCAGCCCTTCTGCACGTCCTACTGGGGCGGACGCCCGACGCAGGACCAGATGTTCTCCACCGCCTACCTTTCCACGGCGGACTGGAACGACACCCGGTTCTTCAACGAGCGCTTCGATTCCCTGCTGCTCGAGGCGCGGGCCGAGCTGGACCTGGCCAAGCGCAAGGCGATGTACACCGAGATGTCGATGCTGGTGCAGAACGACGGCGGCCTGATCTGCCCGATGTTCAACGACTTCATCGACGCCACGTCCGAGCGCGTCGCCGGCTACTCCGCCGATCCGAACGCCGAGCTGATGAACGGCTTCGCCACGTCCAAGTGCTGGCTGGCCTGATCGCTCGACCATGAGCGCATCGCTCGTGAAGCTCGTGGCCCAGCGCGTCGCGCTGGGCCTCCTGCTCCTGCTCGCCGCCTCGGTGCTGATCTTCGTCGGCACCAACATCCTGCCCGGCGACGTGGCGCAATCCATCCTCGGCCAGTCCGCGACGCCCGAGGCGCTCGCGAACCTGCGCAAGGAGCTCGGCCTCGAACGCCCCTATGTCGAACGCTATTTCGAATGGCTCTTCGGCGCGCTGCAGGGCGATCTGGGCACGGCGCTGACCAACGGGGCCGACATCTCCCAGTCGCTGGGCAAACGGCTGTCGAACACGCTCTTCCTCGCCGGCATCACCGCGCTGGTGGCGGTGCCGCTCGCCATCATCCTCGGCCTGGTGGCGGTGCGCTACCGCAACCGGTGGCCGGACAAGCTGATCTCGGGCGCGACGCTCGCCTCCATCTCGCTGCCCGAATTCTTCATCGGCTACCTGCTGATCTACTTCATCGCCGTGCAGCTGCGCTGGTTCCCGGCCCTGTTCACGGTCTACGACGGCATGTCCTTGGGCGAACGGCTCAGCGCGGTGGCGCTGCCGGTGACCGTCCTGACGCTGGTGGTTCTGGCGCACATGATGCGCATGACCCGCGCCGCGATCCTCAACGTCATGCAGTCCGCCTACATCGAAACGGCTGAACTCAAGGGGCTCAGCCCCTTCGAGGTGATCCGCCGCCATGCCTTTCCCAACGCCATCGCGCCCATCGTCAACGTGGTGATGCTGAACCTCGCCTACCTGATCGTCGGCGTCGTGGTGGTGGAGGTGATCTTCGTCTACCCCGGCATGGGGCAGTACCTGGTCGACCACGTCGCCAAGCGCGACGTGCCGGTGGTGCAGGCCTGCGGGCTGGTCTTCGCCGCGGTCTTCATAGGGCTCAACCTGGTGGCGGACCTCGTGGCGATCCTCTCCAACCCGCGGTTGAGGCATCCCAAATGACGCGCATCCCGCTCAGCGCGCTCATCGGGCTGGTCCTGACGGCCCTCTTCTTCCTCGTCGCGATCTTCGCGCCCCTGATCTCGCCCTTCGGCATGGGCGAGATCGTCGGCGACGTGTGGGAGCCGATGTCGGACAGGCACCTGCTGGGCACCGACAACATCGGCCGCGACCTGCTCAGCCGCATGATCTACGGCGGCCGCACCACGATCTACATCGCCACCATGGCGACGCTGCTGTCGTTCACCCTGGGCTCCATCCTCGGCTTCACCGCCGCGGTGATCGGCGGCTGGGTCGATCAGGCCATGTCGCGCTTCATCGATCTGCTGATGTCGATCCCCTCGCTGATCTTCGCGTTGGTGGTGCTGTCGGTGATGCCGGTCACCGTGACCGTGCTGATCCTGGTAATGGGCCTGCTGGACAGCACCCGCGTCTACCGCCTGTCGCGCGCGGTCGCCGTGGACATCAACGTCATGGAGTATGTCGAGGCGGCCAAGCTGCGCGGCGAGGGACGCGGCTGGATCATCTTCCGCGAGATCCTGCCCAACGCCCTTTCGCCCCTGGTGGCGGAGCTGGGTCTGCGCTTCATCTTCGCGGTGCTCTTCCTCTCCACGCTCTCCTTCCTCGGCCTGGGCGTGCAGCCGCCGGCCAGCGACTGGGGCGGCATGGTCAAGGAGAACAAGGAGGGCATCGTCTTCGGCATCCCCGCCGCGCTGATCCCCGCGGCGGCCATCGCGGCGCTCGCCATCTCCATCAACCTGGTGGCGGACTGGATCCTCAACCGCACCACCAGCCTGAAAGGGGGCCGCGGTGGCTGATTCTCTGGTCGACATCCGGAACCTGCGGATCGAGGCGACGGTGCATGCGCCGGGGGAGCCGCCCAAGGACATCGTCATCGTCGACGACGTCTCGCTGACGCTGGCCAAGGGCCGCGTCATGGGGCTGATCGGCGAAAGCGGCGCGGGCAAAAGCACCATCGGCCTGTCCACGCTCGGCTACGGTCGCGGCGGCGTGCGCATCACCGGCGGCCAGGTGTTCCTGAGCGGCCGCGACATTCTCGCCGGCGGCGCCTCCGCCTTCCGTCGCCTGCGCGGGCGCGAGGTGACCTACGTCGCCCAGTCCGCCGCCGCCGCCTTCAATCCCGCGCGCCGGCTGATGGACCAGATCGTCGAGGCCACGCTCAACCACAGCGTCGCCGACCGGGCGGAGGCGGAGCGGCGCGCCGTCGCGCTTTTCGCCAAGCTCGGCCTGCCGGAGCCCGAGACCTTCGGCCGACGCTACCCCCACCAGGTCTCCGGCGGTCAGCTGCAGCGCGCCATGACGGCCATGGCGCTCTGCTCGGAACCCGATCTGATCGTCTTCGACGAGCCGACCACGGCGCTGGACGTGACCACGCAGATCGACGTTCTCGCCGCGATCAAGGACGCGATCCGCGACACCGGAGTCGCCGCCCTCTACATCACGCACGATCTGGCGGTGGTCGCGCAGGTCTCGGACGAGATCATGGTGCTGCGCCACGGCAAGACGGTGGAGGTCGGCGACACCGCCCAGATCATCGAGACCCCGGGCGAGGACTATACCCGCGCCCTCGTCTCCGTCCGCTCCATCGACCATGCCGAAAAGGCGCCCGTCGCCGAGCCGCTTCTGAGGGTGGAGGGGGTGACCGCCGCCTATCGCGGCGGTCCGAACGTGCTCGACGACGTCTCCGTCGATCTGCATCCGGGGCAGACCCTGGCCGTGGTGGGCGAATCCGGCTCCGGCAAATCCACGTTGGCGCGCGTGGTCACCGGCCTGCTGCCCCCCGCCTCCGGCCGGGTGACCTTCGACGGCCGCCCCCTGTCGGGCGCCCTCGCGCAGCGCACGCGCGACGATCTGCGCGAGCTGCAGATGATCTACCAGATGGCCGACACCGCCATGAACCCGCGCCAGACCGTGCGCACCATCGTCGGCCGACCTCTGGAACTCTATCACGGCCTCAAGGGCGAGGCCAAAACGCGCCGCGTGCAGGAGCTGCTGGACGCGATCGAGATGGGCTCGGGCTTCATCGACCGCTATCCGGCGGAGCTGTCGGGCGGGCAGAAGCAGCGCGTGTGCATCGCCCGCGCCCTCGCCGCCAAGCCCAAGCTGATCATCTGCGACGAGGTCACCAGCGCGCTCGATCCGCTGGTCGCCGACGGCATCCTCAAGCTGCTGCTGGACCTGCAAAGGGTCGAGGACGTCGCCTACCTCTTCATCACCCACGATCTGGCGACGGTGAAGGCCATCGCGGACTCGATCGCCGTGATGTTCCAGGGCCGCGTGGTGCGCTACGGGCCCAAGTCGCAGGTGCTTTCGCCGCCTTTCGACGATTACACCGATCTGCTTCTGTCCTCCGCGCCGGAGATGCGGCTGGGCTGGCTGGAGCACGTTCTCGCCACCCGCAAGATGGAAAGCGCGGGGAACTGAGGGTGCGGGGACGCCTTCTTCTGATCCTGCTCGACGGCGTGCCCTGGCGGAACTGGCGGCGCCTCTTCGGCAATCTCGAAGGCTGGGTCGATGCGGGCGAGGCGCGGGTCTGGCGCATGCGCTCCGTGCTGCCGTCGACCTCCGCGTCCTGCTACGCGTCGATCCATACCGGGGTCGCCCCGCAGGTCCATGGCTGCACGGGCAACGGCAACGTCTTTCGCCTCGCCCAGCCCGACGTCTTTTCCGAGGTGCGGCGCGCCGGCGGCGTCACCGGCGCCGTCGCGCATTCCTTCTGGTCGGAGCTCTTCAACCGCCACCCCTTCGACTACGTGCGCGACGTCGAATACGACGAGCCCGAAAGCGCCGCGATCAACCATGGCCGCTTCCACACCATGACCGGTTACGGCGCCGCCAATCAGATGACGCCGTCGGACGTCGACCTCTTCGCCACCCTCGCCTCGCTCTGCCGGCGCTTCGGACTGAACTACGGCATGCTGCACAGCTGCACGTTGGACAGCATGGGACACAGGTTCCCCCATGAAAGCCACGAGATGGACCATGCCTGCCATGTCGCCGACGAGATGCTGGCCCCCTTCATCCCGCAATGGCGCGCCGCCGGCTACGAGGTGATCGTCACCGCAGATCATGGCCAGTCCGACCGCGGCCACCATGGCGGGCGCGGCGCGGATCAGCAGGACGTCGCGCTCTACTGGTTCGGGGGCGGCGACGGACCTTCGGCCGACACGCTGCTCGATCAGCGCCGGCTGGCGCCCACGATCCTGTCGCGCCTCGGCGTGGCGGCGCCGGACGGCATGCAGGCCCCGAGCTTTCTGACGTGACGCCGCATGACGCAACGCGACGACGGCGGCCGCGGCTCAGCCCGTGTAGGGCTCGATCGCGTCCGCCTCCAGCGCATAGCCGACCTCAGCCAACGTGGTCTCGGCCGCCGCGGCGCCGAACAGGCCGGTGACCCAGACCGCCTCGAAAAGGCCGGAGGATTGGTAGGGCTCGTTCGCCATCGTCACGAAGACCAGCTGGTTCGGCGGCGGCGGCGGCACATGGATGCAGGCCCCCACATAGGGCACCAGCAGGAACGCCGTCACGCCCGTGCCGTCGAATTCGATGGGCACGATGAAGCCGGGCAGGCGCACGCGCTTGCCGTCGTATGCGTCGGTGAGCTGAGCTTCGGTCTGCTGCGTCCAGGGGGTGTTGAGCTCCCCATGCGAGATGATGCCCATGGTGCGCAGCGTTCGCATGGCCAGCCCGCCCTCGCCCGGCGGCACGAGATCGGCCCAGCCGATCTCGATCGCCTCGCGCGCCCAGGCGGGCAGGGCGGCGAGCGCGGCGGCGGCGGCAAGAAGGGCGCGGCGGGTCATTTCGGTCATTCGCGCGGCTCCTGCGGGTCGGCGGCGGTTCGGCAAGCGACACCGGACCATCGCCCAGGCCGCGCCCGCTGGCCACTCACATCGTCACCATCATGCCGTCCGCC
>JBCBYE010000541.1:0-3437 GCA_039816075.1 Pseudomonadota bacterium
CCGGCGCAGGCTGGAGGGCGGGCCGACGCTCTTGCCGCAAGGCAAGGCGTTCGGGGCGGCCGGAAGCGCGCCGCGCTCAAGATATTGGAACGCCTAGGCTTCTGTGGGCAGCAGCGCGCCGAGCGCGGCGGCGACGGCGGCCTGCACGGGCTCGATGACCGGCAGGTCCAGCGCCGTCTCGAGCCGCGCGCGATGGCGCGCCATGCCGGCGCAGCCGAGCACCAGCGCCTCGGCGCCCTGCGCCTGCAGGGTCTCGCCGGCGGCCAGCAGCCCGGGCCAGGCGGCCGCGCCGCCGGTCTCGGCCACAGTCAGGTCCAGCGGCGCCTCGCCGGCCAGGCGATCCAGCGCGCCCATGCGGCGCAGATAGCGGCGATGGCGGCGGATCGACGGGGTCGCCGCGGCGATCACCCCGATCAGGTCGCCGCGGCCGAGCGCGGCCAGCACGCCGGCCTCCTGCATGCCGAAGACGGGGATCGGGAGGCGCTCCCGCAAGGTCTCCAGCCCGGGGTCGGAGTAGCAGGCGACGACGACGGCGGCCGCGTCGGCGCGCGTCTCGGCGAAGGCCAGCAGGGGCGCGACGACCAGGTCGCTCTGGGCCTGGCTCTCGATGCCGAACGGGCCCTCGGCCAGGGTCAGGCACTCGATCGGCGGCCCTCCGACGAGGCGGAAAGGGGCGAGGGCCTCGTCCAGACCCGCGGTGACCTCGGGGTTGGAATTGGGGTTGATGACCAGGATCGGCGCGCTCATCCCCCTGATCCCATGGGAGATTTCGGCGCGATGTCGGCGCCGAAAAGAACCTGGGGCGACAGCTCCGGCGCGCCGGAGCCGGGGATGTCCTGCATCGCCGGACCGGTTCGGGGGAGGAAGCGGCCATGGCTTTCGGGCGCCGCGATCTCGCCGTTCTCGACCACGGTGCGGCCGCGGACCATGACCCGAACGGGCCAGCCGCGCACGCGCCGCCCTTCGAACGGCGTGTAGTCCATCGCATCGCCCATGTCGCCGAGCGACAACGTCTTTTCCACCTCCGGGTCCCAGATCGCCAGATCCGCATCGGCGCCGATGGCCAGCGTTCCCTTGCGCCCTTCCAGCCCATGGATGCGCGCCGCCTCGGCCGAGGCGATCTGCACGAAGCGCTGCAGCGACAGGCGGCCGGACATCACCCCTTCGGAGAACATCAGCGGCAGACGCGCGGCGACACCGGGCATGCCGTTGGCGATCCGGGGGAAGGGCGCGTCGGCGCCGTTGGCGAATTTCCCCGTCGCATCAGCGCGATAGGGCGCGTGGTCGGAGCTGATGAGGTCGAACGTGCCCAGGCGCAGATGGCGCCACAGCACGTCTTGCGTGGCGGCGTCGCGCACGGGCGGGGAGCAGATGAACTTCGCGCCCTCCTGCCCCGGCCGGTCGAGGTCTTCCCGGGTCAGAAAGAGGTATTGAGGACAGGTTTCCGAAAACAGGCGGACGCCGCGGGCGCGGGCCTCGCGCACCGCCTCGGCGCCGTCGGGGGTGGAGACGTGGACGATGAAGAGGGGCGCGTCGAGGAACTCGGCGAGGGCGATGGCCCGGCGGATCGCCTCCGCCTCCGCCGCGGCGGGGCGGGAAGCTGCGTGGAATTTCGGGGACTTATGGCCCGCGGCGGTCAGACGCTCGACGGTCCAGTCGAGGATGCCGTGGTTTTCGGCATGGACCATGGCGAGGCCGCCGCCTTCTTTGGCCGTCGCCAGCACGTCGAGGAAGGCGCGGTCGTCGATGCGGATGGCGTAGGTCATGAAGACCTTGAAGGACGGGATGCCGCGTTCGAAGGCTTTCGGCAGGTTTTCCAGGGCCTTGGGCGTCAGATCCGAGACGATGAGATGGTTGGACCAGTCGATGAGCGACACGCCCTCGGCCCGCTCGGCGTAGCGGTCGAGGGTCTCGGTCGGCAGCTCGCCCTTCGCCTGAGCGGCGAAGGGGATGAAGGTGGTGTTGCCGCCCAGCGCGGCGGAGCGCGAGCCGCTGCGGTAATCGTCCGCGGTCATCAGGCCCGCGGCGCTTTCCTGGGCGATGTGGCAATGCGCCTCGATGCCTCCAGGCAGGACGAATTTTCCTGTGGCGTCAATGCGTTGGACGCCGCCCTCCAGGGCGTCGGCGAGGGCGGCGATGCGCCCGTCGCGGATGCCGACATCGGCCTTGAAGACGGTCTGGGCGGTGGCGAGCGTGCCGCCGTGAACCACCGTGTCGAAGGTCATTCGGCGGCCATGCCCAGGGCGCCGAGGCGGCGGTCGAGGCGGGCGAGGAGGGCGTCGAGCTCGGCGGCGTCCTTGGGCGACAGTCTGGGACCGGGCGCGCGGATCGCGTCGGAGGCGATGGCGCCGCGTTTCAGCAGGGTGCGCTTGCGCAGGGCGAGGCCGATGCCGGGCTGCTGTTCGTGTTTGATTACAGGGAGATAGGCGTCGAAGAGGTCCTCGGCCGCCTCGGGATTGCCGGCCAGCGACTGGGCCACGACGCCCACCAGCAGCTCGGGGAAGGCGAAGCCGGTCATGGCGCCGTCGGCGCCGCGCTGCATCTCTTGCGGCAGATAGAGGCCGCCATTGCCGCAGAGGATTGAAATCCTTGGGATTTCAGCCGTGTCGGAGCCGTCGCGCACGGCCGAGAGCTTGGGCAGGCCGGGGCAATCCTCGTGCTTGAGCATGACGATCTGGGGGTGGTCCCGCGTCAGCTCCAGGATCGTGGCGGCGGAGACGTGAACGCCGGTAAGTTGCGGATAATCCTGGAAAACCAGGGGGATGTCAGGGCCGAAGGCGGCGCAGACGGCGGCGTAGTAGGCCTTGACCGCGACCTCGGTCTTGAGCGAGGGCGGCGGGGCGACCATGACGCCGGCGGCGCCCAAGTCCATGACATGCTTGGTGAAATCCGTCATGGTGCCGAGCCCGGCGCCGGAGACGCCGACGATGACGGGAACCTGGGCCGCGTCGAGGAAGGTCTTGGCGGCGAGACGGCTTTCCTCCGGCGTCAGCTTGGGCGCCTCGCCCATGACGCCGAGCACGGTCATCCCATTGACTCCCTTGGACAAATAGAAGTCGGTGAGGCGCTGGATGGAGGCGGTGTCGAGCGCGCCGTCCTCGGCGAAGGGCGTGGCGGCGATGATGTAGACGCCGTTGGTCTGACGGTCGATCAGGGACATGGCTGGGTTCCTTGCGAGGACGCGGTCGGGCGCAGGTTAGCGCCGCGCGCGCGGGGCGCAAAGGTGGCGATTTGCGGCGAAATCGGCGGATTTGTCCGGACCTTTGGCTCTGAGCATACCATACTGTATGGTATGGAACGGGCGCGTCGCGCCGGCCGGTTCGAGGCGCGGAAAGAGGCGCTCGGCGGGGTGCAGGGGGCGGCGACGGCGATGGCGACGGCGGGCTTGCCTCCTCGGCGCGCCGCAGGGAAGCTGGAGCGAAGCGCGCCTGCCCGAG
>JBCBYE010000722.1:0-2249 GCA_039816075.1 Pseudomonadota bacterium
GCGCCGCCGCCGCCCGGCAGGGCCGCGGGCAGACGCGTCTCGTCCGGGTCGCGCTTGGCCACCGGCGCGGCCTCGGCCTCGGGCGCCGGGCGCGCGGCCGGGGCGGCGGCCTGAGCGGGCTCCACCGAGGCGTCGATGACCTGGGGCGCGGCGGAGGGTTCGGCTGCGGCGGAGGGGGAGGCTTCGCCCGCGTCGAGCGCCCCTGCGGCAGGCTTCGGCTGCGGCTGCGGCTCGGGCGGAGCGGCCGCGGCAGGGGCGGAGATCACGCCGGACAGGGGTCGCGCGCTTTGCGCCGTCGGCGCGGCCCCGCGCGACGCCGCGCCGCCGTCCTTGGCTTGGGACGCGGGAACCTTGCGCGGCGAGATGCTGGCGAGCGGCGTGCGGCGCGGCTCCACCCTGTCCGCGGCGCTCGGCCCTGCCGGCGCAGCTTTCGGCCGTGCCGGCGCGGCGGCCGGGTCGGACGGTGCGGCGGCCGGGTCGGACGGCGCGTCGGGACGGGTCGGCGCGGACTGCGGAGCAACGCGGGACGGCGGGGCCGGCCGCGACGTTGCGGGCGAGGCGGAAGAGATCGGAGCGGCGGCGCTCGGCCCGGCGGCCGGCGGCTTTGGCGTCGGCGCTGGCTGAGCGGCGGGCGTCGATGCCGCGCTCGTCTTGGGCGGCGCGAGCGCCGGCTTGGGCGCCTCCGCGGTGATGGCGGACCGAGCCGCGGGGGCTTTGGGCGTCGGCGCGCCCGAGCCGGCCGGGCCTGATCCGGCGCCGCGCTGCGCGGCTTCGCGCGCGCGTTTGCGGGCGCGCAGGGCCGCGGCGGCCGAAACGTAGCCGGCCGACGGTCCGTCCGCCTTCGGGCTCGCGCCATCGCCCTCCGCCGGATCGGCGAAGATGTTGTCCACCCCGCCCCGTCCCGCGTCGTTCTTGCCGCTGCGTTCCGTCATCGGACCTGCTCGCTCACTGTCCCGGCTGCGCGACCACTTGCGGATAGTTCCGCACGTGCTCCCGCAACACCTCGTCCTTCGGCCCGAAGGCCTTCCGCACGCCGTCCTCCATCATCAGGATCAGATCGCATTGCGCGATGGCGGCCGGCCGATGCGCCATGATGATGACGCCCTTGCCGCGGGATTTGAGGTCGGAGATGGCCGCGTTCAACGCGTCGGAGCCCGACGCGTCGAGATTTGAATTGGGTTCATCGAGCACCACGATCGCCGGATCGCCGTAAAGCGCGCGCGCGAGCCCGATGCGCTGGCGCTGGCCGCCCGACAGCTTGCCGCCTCCCGCCGCCACCGGCGTGTCGTAGCCGTCCGGCAGGCCCAGGATCAGGTCATGGGCGCCGGCGCGCTTGGCGGCCTCGACCACCATCTCGCTGTCCGGCTGCAGCGACAGGCGCGCGATGTTCTCGGCCACGGTGCCGTCGAACAGGCTGATCTCCTGCGGCAGATAGCCGATATGCTGGCCCAGCACCGCGTCCGAATACTGGTCGAGCGCGGCGCCGTCGAGCCGCACCACCCCAGAGGCGGGCCGCCATATGCCCGCCACCGCCTTGGCCAGCGTCGACTTGCCCGACGCCGAGGGGCCGATCACGCCCATGGCCTGCCCCGGCTCCATCCGGAAGCTGACCATGCGGATGGCCGCCGTCTGCTCCCCCGGCGCCACGACCGTCACCTGCTGCGCCTCGAGGATCGAGCGGGGGACCGGCAGCTGGGTCTTGTCGGCCTCGATCGGCGTCTTCTCCAGCAGCTCGATCAGGCTCTTCCAGCCCTGCTGCGCCCGCTGCACCAAGGCCCACTGGCCGATGGCCTGCTCGATCGGCGCCAGCGCGCGGCCCATCAGGATCGAGCCGGCGATCATCACGCCCGGCGTCACCTCGCCCAGCACGGCCAGATAGGCGCCCAGGCCCAGCATCATCGACTGCAAAAAGAAACGGATCGTCTTGGACGCGGTCGAAAAGACGCCCGTGCGGTCCGAGGCGCTGATCGTCTTTTCCAGGCTCTTGCCGCGCAGCTCGTTCCAGCGCGCCAGCACCGCGCCGCGCATGCCCAGACCCTGCACCACCTCGCCCTCGCGCCGCACGGCCTCGGTGAAGCTTTCGGACTGGGCCGAGGCGATGTTGGCGTCCAGCTGCAACTCCTTGGAGGTGTACTGGTTCGCCCAGGTCAGCGCGATCAGGATCAGCCCGCCCACCACCGCCAGAACGCCCAGCATCCAATGGAAGGTGAAGATCGCCAGCAGGAACAGCGGCGTCCACGGCGCGTCGA
>JBCBYE010000805.1:0-1854 GCA_039816075.1 Pseudomonadota bacterium
CAGCGCCGCCACCTCCTCGGCCGCGCGGGAGCGGGGAGAGACCTCCGCCGCCGCGCGCCCTTCGAGAAAGGCGTTGGAAAAGGCGACGCGGGACCCCAGCGTCGCCTCCAGGATCGGATGATCGGCCAGGGCCGCGCGCGTCGCCTCCATCGCCCCGCCGCGCGGCGGCACGCGGTTGAAGACGATGGCGTGGCGCGCCTTCTCCTTCATGCAGGCCTCCAGCGTCGGGGCGCTGGCCCACGCGTCGACGGGCGAGGGCTGCACCGGCACCAGCACCAGGTCCGCCGCGCGCAGGGCCGCGCGCAGCAGGATGTCGGCGTTGCCCGGGCAGTCCACCACCAGCAGCTCCGCCGCCTTCGCCAGGCGCTTGAGCGCGGTGGACGCCTGCCAGTCCGACACCGCCTCGCACGGCAGGTCGTCGCCGGCGCGCAGATCGGCCCAGCGGCTCAGCGAGCGCTGCGGGTCCAGATCGGCCAGGCGCACCCGCCGCCCCCGCGCGGCGAAGGCCTGCGCGAGCTGGACGGCCAGCGTCGTCTTGCCGGCGCCGCCTTTTTGCTGGGCGAGAACGAGAACCGCGGTCATGAGCGGCAGCAAAGCGCGCCGCGCGTCCGGGCGCAAGCCGGCAGGGCCGGGCGCCGGTCCCGGTTTGCCCATTGACGCCGGCGCGTCGTCGGGGGACGAACGGGGCCGACGGACCCCAGGGGCGGGCGCGACAGGCACACGAGGCGAAGCATGGCCAGGCTCTTCACCGGCTTCCGCGGCGGCGGCGAACGGTTCACCATCACCTTCGAGTTCGACGGCGGCCGGCAAAAGACCGTGTCCGTGGCCGAAGACGGGGCCACCGACCTGCTCAGCAAACGCTCCTTCTACAAGGAACAGGGCGTGCTGGACGCCAAGGCCGTGGACATCTTCTCCGTCGATGAGAACAACCGCCTGCTCGATTATCAGGCCATCGAGGTTCAGGTGAAGATCCTGTTCCGCAAGGGATTCGAAACCGCCGGCTTCGAATCCCGCGCCCTCAACGAAAGCGACATTCCCATCGAAGGCTCGGCGATCGACGACCGCCTGCGCGGCTGGTCCGGCAACGATCTGATCCGCGGCTTCGACGGCGACGACGTGCTGCGCGGAGATCGCGGGCGCGACCGGCTGAACGGCGGCGACGGGGACGACGTGCTCAACGGCGGCCGGGGTTCGGACCTGCTGATCGGCGGGCGCGGTGCGGATCGCTTCGTGTTCTCGCCCGGCGACGACGAGATCCGCGGCTTCAAGCCCGGCAAGGACGTGCTGGACCTGCGCCCCACCGACGAGATCGAGAGCTTTTCGGAGTTTCGGGCCGCCGCCCGGAATTCCGGCGACAACCTCATCGTCACGATTGACCGGGACCGCCTGCTGCTGCTGGACGTGCAGGAATCCGATCTCGACCGCGACGACTTTCTGTTCTGATCGCCCGGCGCCGGCGCCGCCCGACCGGGCCCGCCGCCGGCGCCTGAAAGGACCGGCCCCATGACCGCCGACCGCGCCGACCGCGCCGCCTCCGCCCTGATGGGCGCCTATGTCGCCGACGCCGCCGCCATGGGCCTGCACTGGCTCTATGATCCGGCGCGGATCGCGGCGCTGACCGGGCCGCTGGCCTTCCGCGCGCCCGATCCGGCCGACTACGACGGCGCCAAGGGCATTCTGGTGCATCAGGGCAAGCGCTCCGGCGACCTGTCGCATTACGGCATGCAGATGCGGGCCATGACCCAGGCGCTGGCCGGCGGCGCCTTCGACGTGGCCGCCTACCAGGCGCGCTTCGCCGCCCTCTTCGGCGCCGGCGGGGCCTGGTCCGGCTACATCGACCGGCCGACCCGCGGC
>JBCBYE010000774.1:0-2012 GCA_039816075.1 Pseudomonadota bacterium
CGCGTTCACCTGCTAACAGAACGTTGGCGTTGACCGCTCTGAATTAACCTCTCGGCTTCAGAGGCGGCCAATCCGAGGCCGTCAGTCTCTCCCCTGGGAACAACGGGCACCAGGGGTGGGGCTCCACATGACGAACGGGACGTCCGGAAACGGAACGCCCGTCATCGGCGGTTTCGGCGCTCAGCTTCTGACGGGCGGCGCCGGCGATGACGTGATTTACGGCGATGCCCCCGGCGGGGGACGCCTGCAGATGCGCGACGGCGCGCGCGACGTCGGCGACGGGGTCTATCTGGGCCCGGCGCAGAGCGCGGGCGTGGTCCATGCGGGCGAGGTGCGCTTCTTCGCCGCGGCCGACGACGCGGCCGCGGGCGGCGTCGGCGGCTGGCGCGTGGACGGCGACGGGCTGGAGGCTACGTGGTCGCAGACCGCGCGCTACTACCTGTCGAACGCCGCGCTGACGGGCTCGCGCGCGGTGGAGGCGTTCACGTGGGAGGGCGAAGCCTACGTGATCACCGGCGGCTTCGGCGTCAGCCTGTCGCGGGTGTCCGACGCCGGCCTGCCGCAGCTGGTCGAGACCGCCCATGCGGGCTGGGGCGACGGCCTGCGTCAGCCCGGCGCCTTCGCCGCCTTCGACGTGGGCGGCGTGCCGCACATTCTGGTCGGCGGCGGCTGGCAGGGCGGGCTGACGGTGCTGCGCTGGGACCAGAACGGCCTGCGCGTGGTCTCCCGGCAGGAGGACACCGCGGCCCTGCGCCTCGCCGGCGTGTCGGACATCGAGATCGCCACCATCGGCGACGCCCGCTTCGCGGTGGTCACCAGCCACTCCGACGGGGGGCTGAGCGTCTTCGCCCTGGACGGGGCGTCGCCGGCGCTGGTGGACCACCGCCACTCTCGCGACGGCGGAGAGACGCGCTTCGATCTGGTCGACGCCGTGGCCGTGGAGGTCGCGCGCATCGACGGCACGACCTATGTCTACGCCGCCTCCGAGGACGGCAAGGTGATCACCTACACGCTCGATGGCGAGGGGCGGCTGGACCGCATCGCCTCGCAATCGGGCGCCCATGGCCTCGCCTATGCGCGCGTGGCGGATCGCGACTGGATGTTCACCGTCGAAGGCGACCGCGACGTCCATGTCTGGGAGATCGACGATCGCGGACGGCTGTTCCTGGTGGAGACGCTGCGCTTGGATTTCGGGGCCGAAGCGGCCTCGATCAGCGCCGTGGCCAACGGCGATGCGGCGGAACTGCTGATCTCCCGCGCCGACGCGGACGGCTACGACCTGGTGCAGTTCCAGCCCGAGGGCGCCGACATCATCATGGGCGGCGGCGGCGACGACGAGATCTTCGGCGGGCGCGGCTCGGATTCGCTCGATGGCGGCGAAGGCTCGGACACCCTGCGCGGCGAGGCGGACGGCGACAGCCTGTCCGGCGCCGGCGGGGACGACCGGCTTTGGGGCGGCGGCGGACAGGATCTGCTGCGCGGCGGGCTCGGCGCGGATTCGCTTATGGGCGACGGTTCGGCCGACGAGCTTCATGGCGAGGCCGGCGACGACCATCTGGCGGGGGGCGACGGCGCCGACGATCTGCTGGGCGGCGCCGACGACGACAGCCTGTGGGGCGGCGCCGGCGCCGACACGCTGCAGGGCGGCGCGGATGCGGACCTGCTGTCGGGCGACGACGGAGACGACACGCTGCACGGTCAGAACGGCGAGGATCGCCTGCAGGGCGACGGCGGCGCCGACGTGCTGACCGGGGGCGCCGGCGCCGACCGCCTGTGGGGCGGCGAGGAGGACGACGATCTGTCCGGCGACGACGGCGCGGACGAGCTGCACGGCCAGTCGGGCGACGATCATCTGCGCGGCGGCGCCGGCGCCGACATCCTGACGGGCGGCGGCGGCGACGACGTGCTGGACGGCGGCCTGTGGCACGACGTGCTGTCGGGCGACGCGGGCGACGACGATCTGAGCGGCGACCTGGGCGACGACCGGCTGGAGGGCGGCGACGGCGACGACG
>JBCBYE010000696.1:0-2363 GCA_039816075.1 Pseudomonadota bacterium
CGCAGGAGGGGTTGGACGGCGCCCGTCCGCCCGAAAGCTTCGGCCGGGACTTCGCCCGCGTGGCCACGTTCTTTCTGCAGGAGCTGACGACCCATCACCACGTGGAGGACAGCCACTACTTTCCCCTGCTGGTGCGGGCGGAGCCAAGGCTGGCGCGAGGTTTCGAGATCCTCGACCGCGACCACCATGCCATCCACGCCGCGCTGGATCGGTTCCGCGCCCGCGCCGACGACGGTCTGCGGGCGCTCGGCGCCGCAGGCGCAGACCCCAGGACGCCGCTGGGCGCGCTGGAGCGGGACCTCGCCTCGCTGGAGGCGCTGCTGGACCGCCATCTGTGGGACGAGGAGGAACTGGTCATCCCCGTCATGCTCGACCGGGGCGAGGACGCCCTCGCCTGAGGCGCGCTCAGGCCCCCGCGCCCACCTGCGGGCGAAGCGAGACGCCGTTGATGCGCCAGCCGCCGTCGGTCTCGATCATGTAATAGTCGGCGACGTAAACGGCGCCCTCGAGATCCTCGATCACGACGGTCTGCCTGAGCTGTCCGCGCTCCGCCTCCAGCCCCGAAAAGCGATAGCTGCGGGGCCGCCAGACCATCGGATAGCCCTGCCGCACCATGCGCCCGAAATTGTCGGACGATCCGAACATGCGCCGGATGTTGGGCGAGGCGAAGTCGAAGGCGCGCTCGAAATCGTCGGCGCGGAAGGCCTCGATCTGCGAAGCGATGACGCCCTCGATCTCGTCCGACTGGGCGCGCGCGGCGAGGGGGGCGAGCGCGGGGGCCAGCAGCGCCGCGGCGCCCGCGGCCAGGATCCTACGTCTGGTCTGCATCGGGGTCTCCCATTTCCTAAAGCCTTCCAACTGAGGCGCGGCGGCGCGAAGGCAAGCTTGCGCCGGACGCGGCATTTCCCATATTCAAGCCGTGGAATAGACCCGCCTGAAGGAGGCCCGCGACGCATGGAACCCGATTGGATCAACGGCCTTGCGGGCGGCGCGCTGATCGGCGCGGCGGCGGGGCTTCTGCTGCTGGGGAACGGCCGCATCGCCGGCGTCTCGGGCATCGCGGGCGAGGCGGTGGAGGGCATCGCCGGCCGTCTGTCGGGCGGGCTGAGCGCGCGCTGGCTCGAAAGCCTTCTGTTCGTGCTGGGCCTGCTGGCGGCGCCGGCGATCTTCGGCGCGCTCGGCGGCGACCTGGAGGTGAGCTTCGCGGCCGGCCCCGCCACGCTGATCTTCGCCGGGCTGATGGTGGGGCTGGGCACGCGGCTCGGCTCCGGCTGCACCTCCGGCCACGGGGTCAGCGGCGGGGCGCGCCTGTCGCGGCGCAGCTTCGCGGCGATGGCCACGTTCATGGCCGTGGCGATGGCGACGGTGGCCGTCGCCCGGGCGCTGTGAGGGCGGGGGCGATGCGGCTGCCGATCTCTTTGGCCGCGGGCCTGCTGTTCGGGCTGGGCCTGTGGGTGTCGGACATGGCGGACCCGGCGCGCGTTCTGGCGTTCCTGGACGTGGGCGCGATCGCGACGGGCGGCTGGGACCCGACGCTGGCCTTCGTCATGGCGGGGGCCATGGCGGTCAGCGGAACGGCGTGGCGGATCGCACGCGGCCGCGCCGCGTCGCTGAGCGGCGCGCCGCTGCCCGGCCCGCCGAGCAAGGTCGTCGACCGCCGGCTGTTGGGCGGCGCGGCGCTCTTCGGCCTCGGCTGGGGTCTGTCGGGGATCTGTCCGGGTCCGGCGCTCACGGTGGCGGGCGTGGGGGGGCCGCCCATCGCCCTCTTCCTCGCCGGGCTGCTGGCGGGCTTTCTGTCCTTCGACTTCTTTTTACGGCCCAAGCCCGCGCCGATCTGAACGGCGCCGCGGCGGCCGATCAGGCCGCCGCCAGCTCTCCCGCCAGCGCCCGGTCGATCAGCGCCACGGTCTCCGCCACGCCGTAGACGGCGATGAAGCCGCCGAAGCGCGGGCCCTGGCTGGCGCCCAGCAGCACCTCGTAGAGCGCCTTGAACCAGTCGCGCAGCGGCTCGAACCCATGGGCGTTGCCGACGGCGAAGACCTCGTCCTGCAAGGCCTCGGGCGACGCCTCGCCCTCCCACGCCGCCAGGCGCGCGCGCAGATCGGCCAGCGCCGCCGCCTCCTGCTCGGACGGCGCGCGGAAGACCTTGGCGGGGATCACCTTGTCGCGGCAGTAGGCCGCCGCCTTCTCCGCCGCCGCGGCGAGGCCGGGATGGCTTTCGGGCGTCGCCTCGGGCGCATAGCGGCGGATGAAGCCCCACAGCGTTTCCGCGTCCGCCGCCCCGGCCGCCGAGGCGAGGTTCAGCAGCATCGAGTAGCTGACCACCATGTCGTCCGCCGGCGCCTGCCCGCGATGGATGTGCC
>JBCBYE010000480.1:0-3928 GCA_039816075.1 Pseudomonadota bacterium
GCCGCACGCGCCGTCGCCGCCGCGCGCGCCGTCGACCCGAACCGAGGCGCCCCATGAGCGGCTGGCTCCTGCGCCGCGGCCGCGCCCTCGTCGCCGGGGCGCCGATGCTCTGGCTCAGTCTCTTCTTCCTGGCGCCCTTTCTCGTGGTGCTGCGGGTCAGCTTCTCGGAACCCGTCATCGCGCGCCCGCCTTACTCGGCGCTCCTCGACTGGGCGGACGGCGTGCTCACCGTCTCGCTGAACCTGGGCAATTACGGCTTTCTGTTCGAGGACCCGCTCTACGTCGCCGCCTATCTCAGCTCCATCGCCACGGCCGGCGCGGCGACGCTGGTCTGCCTCGTCATCGCCTATCCCATGGCGCTGCTCATCGCCCGCTCGCGCTACCGCGTCCTGCTGCTGATGCTCGTGATCCTGCCGTTCTGGACCAGCTTCCTGCTGCGCATGTACGCGCTGATCGGGCTGATGGCCCCCACGGGCTTCATCAACGCCGCCCTCGGCCTGATCGGCATTCCGCCGCTGGCCATGCTGCAGACCGACTTCGCGGTCTACATGGGCATCGTCACCGGCTACCTGCCTCTGATGATCCTGCCGCTCTACTCCGTCCTCGAAAAGCTCGACCCCAGCCTGACCGAGGCGGCCCACGACCTCGGCGCCCCGCCCTGGAAGACCTTTTTGACGGTGACGCTGCCGCTTTCCGCCCCCGGCATCATCGCCGGCTGCATGCTGGTCTTCATCCCGGCCGTGGGCGAATTCGTGATCCCGGCGCTGCTGGGCGGGCCGGATCAGCTGATGATCGGCCAGGTGCTGTGGACCGAGTTCTTCAACAACCGCGACTGGCCCCTCGCCTCCTCCGTGGCCATCGCGATGCTGGCGCTGCTGGTCGTGCCGATCATGTTCGTGCGCAACGCGCTGGGGGTCCGGGAATGAGGCGCGCGGCATGAGACGGGGATGGGCCCTCTACGTCGCCGCCGGCTTCGGCTTCGCGGTGCTCTACGTGCCGCTGGCCATCATGGTGGTCTACAGCTTCAACGCCTCCAAGCTCGCCAGCGTCTGGGGCGGGTGGAGCCTGCGTTGGTACGGCGAGCTGCTGGCCAACGAGCAGATCCTGACCGCCGCCTGGGTCAGCCTGAAGGTGGCGGTTCTCGCGGCGACGATCGGAACCGTCTTCGGCTGCGCGATCGGCTACGCCATGAGCCGCTTCGGCCGGTTCCGCGGCCGGCTGCTGCTGGCCGGCATGGCCACCGCGCCCATCGTCATGCCCGAGGTGGTGACGGGCCTGTCCCTCCTCCTCCTCTTCATCGGGCTGGAGGGGATGATCGGCTGGCCCGCGGGCCGCGGCCTGACCACCGTGGTCATCGCGCACGCCACGTTCTGCATGGCCTTCGTGGCGGTGATCGTGCAGGCGCGCCTCGCCGATTTCGACGTCTCGGTGGAGGAGGCGGCGATGGATCTCGGCGCGCGCCAGCCCCGGGTGTTCTTCGACGTGACCCTGCCGATGCTCTCGCCGGCGCTGATCTCCGGCTGGCTGCTGAGCTTCACCCTGTCGCTCGACGATCTGGTGATCGCCAGCTTCGTCAGCGGCCCCGGGGCCTCCACTCTGCCGATGGTGGTGTTCTCCAAGGTCCGCCTGGGCGTGACGCCTGAAATCAACGCGCTGGCGACCCTGATGATCCTGATCGTGGGCCTGGCGGTCGCCGTGGCGGCCTGGCGCCTGCGGCCCGGGCGAGCCTGAGACGGGGGCGAAGCTGAGACGGGGGCGAAGCTGAGACGGGGGCGAAACTGAGGCGGGGGCGTTGGCGAGCCCGACACGCGGCCCCTCTTCGAGCCGTCCGAACAGCGCCCGACCGCCGTCTTGCGAAAGGACGCCGACGAGTCCCCGGACGCGGGGAGGCGGCGGAGCGCAAAGGCGGCCCGACCGGGCGAGGCCCCGGATCGCGTCCATCCGGCAACGCGTCGACGACGAGGCGAAGACCCCAGGGCGCGCCACCGACTGCCGCGCGCCCGCCCGACGCGGGGCCGACCGGACGGACCCTCGTCCGCCGCGCTCACCCCCCGCCCGGCGCCGCAATCGCCTCCCGCGCCGCAACCGCCTCCCGCGCCGCCGTCTCGCCCTTGGGCGTCAGGGCATAGACGCCCCGCTCCGCCCGCTCGAACCAGCCGTAGTGGTCGTCCGCCATCAGCCGCGTCGCCCGAACCACGCCCGTGGCGGCGGCCACGTCCCGGCCACGGCTCGGCCCCTCGGCCGCCAGGTGGCCGGCGCAGCGCAGGGCGTCCTGGCGGTAGGCGGTCATGCGCGGGGTTCCGGTCGTGCCGCCGGCCTCGGGGTCGCCCTCGCGCCGCTCGAACTCGCGCAGCAGGCGGCCGGCGCGGCGCGCGTCGCGGCGGGGCGCGTAGGGCCCGGGGTCCAGATGCGCCGTCGCGCCCTCCTCGCCCACCGTCAGCAGGCCCAGCCCCAGCCGCCGGCATAGCCGCACCACGTCCTTGTAGCGCTGCGTCCAGCCGCGGTCCCCGGGCTGCGGCACCGCCAGATACACATGGTCGAACAGCCGCTGCCGCGCCACGCCCTGCATCACCAGCGCCAGGGTGAAGCCGGTCTTCAGCTCCACGATCACCGGCGGATCGCCGGCGCGCACGGCCATCACGTCCGCCTCGCCGATCTCGCCCTTCACCTCGTAGCCCTGCGCCTCGAGATAGGCCTTCACCGGCGGATAAAGCTCCGCCTCCTTCACCGACGCCCGCCGTCCCCCGCGGCGAAGCCGTCGAACGTCGCCTCGCCGTCCGAGAAAACCGCGTGCAGCCACAGGCGATAGCGGCTGATCCGCCCCTCGCGCAGGTCGAAGAAGCTGAAGACCGTGCCCGTCACCGGCGCGTGCGTGGCCGGCCGCCCCAGCCAGGGGCCGACATGGCGCCCGGCGAACGACCAGCGCGCCATCACCTCGTCGACGCCCGCGACGATGCGGTCGATCCGCACGTCCACGTCCGCCACGTTGCGTCGGAACCCCTTCGCATGCGCGACCAACCCCGCGCGCCCGGGCGGCCCGCCGAAGGCGCGGTTGGCCTCGTCCACCATGTCCGGCTGCGCCAGGCTTTCCAGCAGCTCCAGCCGGCCGTCGCGCCCGACATCCAGCAGATACCGCTCCATCAGCTCCCGCGGCGGGGGCGGGGCGGGCGTCGGGCCGGACGTCGCCGCCTCGCTCACCCGCGCCCGACGAAGGGCATCTTCGTCGCCATCACCGTCATGAACTGCACGTTGGCGTCCAGCGGCAGGTCGGCCATGTGCAGGACCGCGTTCGCCACGGTCTCCACCGCCATCAGCGGCTCCGGCCGGATCGACCCGTCCGCCTGCGGCACGCCGTCGGCCATGCGGGCCGCCAGCTCCGACCAGGCGTTGCCGATGTCGATCTGACCGCAGGCGATGTCGAACGGCCGCCCGTCCAGCGACAGGCAGCGCGTCAGCCCGCTGATCGCATGCTTGGTCACCGTGTAGGGCGTCGATCCCGGCCGCGGCGCGTAGGCGCTGATGGAGCCGTTGTTGATGATCCGTCCGCCCTGCGGGTCCTGCGCCCGCATCGTCGCGAAGGCCGCCCGCGCGCAATAGACGGACCCGGTCAGGTTCGCGTCCAGCACCCCGTGCCAGTCCTCCAGCGGCATGTCGTCGATGGGCATGGCCGGCGATCCGCGCCCGGCATTGTTGAACAGCGCGTCCACGCGGCCGAACCGCTCGGTCGTCTTGGCGAACAGCAGCTCCACCTGCCCGTAATCCGCCACGTCCGTGGGGACGCACAGCGCGTTCGCGCGGCCGCCCGCGCTCTCCTCCAGCGCGTCGGCGCGGCGCCCGGCCAGGGCCACGTTCCAGCCGGCCTCCAGAAATCGTTGCGCCGTGGCGCGCCCGATGCCCGATCCCGCTCCGGTTATGACGATGCTGCGGC
>JBCBYE010000147.1:0-8338 GCA_039816075.1 Pseudomonadota bacterium
GCCGCCGCCGCCGGATCCTTCGCCGCGACGCGCAGCAGGCCGGCCCTGTCATAGCCCTCGGCCGTCGCCAGATACGCCGCCAGCCGCATCCGCGCGGCCCGCGCCGGATCGCGCGCCGCCGCGGCGTAGAGCGCGCTTTCGGCGCCGCGCCGCGCCAGCGTCCATCCCTCGGCGCGGCGCGGTCCGGACTGCAGCTTGATCGCGGTGTAGCGCAGACCGCTGGAGAAGGTGAGGCCCGGCGTTTCGATGAACTGGCGCCACATGTGCAGGTCGGTCGCCATGCCCTTCGGCGCGGGCCGCCACCCATGGGGCAGCGCATCGTAGGCCGTGCGTCGCCAGCCGGCGAAGGTGGGTCCGAACGGCGTGTTGCGCGTTTCCATCATCATGCGGCGCACCGCCGGGTCGGCGATGTCGTAGCGGCCGGGCGGCGCGTTGTAGCGCCCCTCGCCATCGATCTTCACGCGCAGGGTATGGGTCAGGTCGGCGCGGCGCAGCTGCCGCGCCAGGGTCTCCAGATGATCGTCGAGCCAGGCGTCGTCGTCGGCCACGCCGGCCACCAGCCGCCCCGTGGCCTCGCGCATCACCTCCGCCCGGTGCGCCTCGCCCAGCGCCTCGCCCTTCGCAAACGCGCGCACCTTGATGCGCCGGTCGTCGCGCGCCGCATCCTCGGCCCAGGCGACCGTCTCCTCCGGCGCGCCGTCGCACACGATGAACAGTTCGAAATCGCGCTCGGTCTGCCGCAGCACCGTGTCGACGGCGTGCGGCAGGCAGACCGGCGGGCGGATCAGCGGCAGCAGAATGGTGAACAGGGGCGCGGCCCCCGCGGCGGCCCGGGTCACCGCGCGCGGGCCGACGGCCCGAAATCATAGGGGATCAGCGGCGTGTCGATGGGCAGGACCCATTTGTCCGGATCGGCATGGTCGTAGGGCTGCGTCGGGAAGTTGAGAATGACCGCCTCCTCCTCGCCGTAGTTGTGGTCGGCGTGCCAGACGAAGGCGGGGATGCGCACGATCTGCCGGTCGTATTCGTTGAGCGTCACGCGCTGCACGCGCCCCTCGGTCGGGCTGCCGGCGCGGGCGTCGTACATCACCAGATCGACCTTGCCCTTGAGCAGCACGTAGCGGTCGTCGTGCTTTTTGTGCAGCCCCCAGCCTTTGACCACGCCCGGCCGCACGGTGAACTGGTAGCAGTAGACCATCGGTTCGGGGTGAAAGCCCCAGCGCTCGTCATAGACCTCCAACACCTCGCCGCGCGCGTCGACATGCGTGGGCAGACGCCGCCGGTCGACGCCCTCCAGCTCTCGCGCCAGAGGCGTCGCATCGGCGCGCACCGTCGCGGCGTCGCGGTCGGCCTGCGACAGCGTCGCGCCCAGCACGGAGGTCCGTCCGCCCGTCTCCTGTCCATCCATGTTCGATCCTTCCCCGGTCCATCCCCAAAGCGGGAGCACCCTTGACCAGTCGCGGCCTCATGTCTACGCGTTCGCCCGGCGGGCCGTTAGCTCAGTTGGTAGAGCAGCTGACTTTTACTCAGCGGGTCGCAGGTTCGAACCCTGCACGGCTCACCATTAAACCCTTGTTTCGCAACAAAAAACGGCCGCGCTAGGCAGTGCGGCCGTCCGTCGTCCGTCGTCCGTCCGGTCGGACGGTCCCTTATTCTGCGCCGTCGCGGGTGTCTTCCCAGATGCGCTGGTTTCGTTCCCTGATCCGCATTTCACGCCCCCACTCCCGCTGTTCTCGGCGCAATCTTTCGCGTCGCTCGCTTTGAGTTTCGCCGGTCAGCGGGTCCCGGCCTGTGGCCTGGGTGAACAGGAGCCAGCAGACCAGAAAACCCCACCACAGGGCCACGCCGACCAGCAAGATGGAAAACCCGAGGGGGTCGGTGGCGCTCATGGTTCGAGTCCTTATTCAGCGTCGGCAGGGGGCGGCAAACTGAGCGGCCCGTCGGGGCCTGTGAGGGCGTCGTAGACCGTCGAGCCATTCGGCAGGTGCAGCCCTCCGAGAAACGCCCCTTCGAAGGTCATGGCGCCGGCCTCCACCATGGTCAGGGCGGCCTTCACGTAGTCGCGAAGGATCGAGGGGGCCGCGCTTCGTGCAGCCTCCCGCGCCTTCTCCTGCCATTCCTGTTCCGTCGCCTTCCGGCGCCGCGTCCAGGGGTTCTCCCGCAGCCACCACGCTGCATAGCCGGCCATGGCAACCTTAAGCGTTACCTGCCGGCCCCGGTGCTCGAATTGGAGCATCAGCACCCGGCCCGAGGCGTCGTTGCGCTCCATCACGCCGAAGGAGTCCGCCCCGTGGCGATACAGCAGCTCTCGCGTCTCCGCTATGGCGGCGTCGCCAGCGGCGGCGGAGGCGTAGGGGATGCTGGCCATTCCGTCGGTCCCTTTCGTCGTGGTCCATCTGGTGAGGCGATCCGGACGCTTGCGCGCCACCCCGATCTTTCCCCCGCCCGCTCGTTCTCCTGTCCGCGGCATGGCGGTCGGGAACCTTTAACTAATGACCGGTGGGCGTGCCGGGGCGCTGGTTCTCCGTAAAGATCGCCTCGCCAGATGGTCCTTGATGTTGAGGGTGGCGGGGCCGCTTACGCGGCCCACCCGTCGGCCCATTTCTGCGCGACGTCCTCGGTCTTGAACGCCATCTTGATCGCGAGAACCGGGGTCTTGAGCGGCCGGCCGGTCGTCACGTTGTGGGTGCGCTCGACGATGTAGCAACCCGTCGTGGAGGCCCCGCACGCCGCAGCGTGGGTCGAGGTCGGGTAGGCGTATCCAACTTTCAGTGCCATGGCGTCGGTCCCTTTCGTTTCGTCCGTTGACGTACACGTAGCGTATGCACTTACGTACGTCAAGCAATGAAAGTACGAAATGTATCTTGACGCGTACGAAAGTACGGAATACGTTGCGGCGTATGAAAGTCGTGTGCCAGACATCGCCCGGTGCGGATCGGGTATGGATACGGCCGCCGCAGGGCGGCGCTGGAGGCGTGCGGCGTCGAGCGGTTCTACATGGACACGGCGCAGTCCGGCCGGTCCGAGCGAGCGCATCTGTTCCGCGATCTGCGGTCTGGCGACACACTGGTGCTGCTGAAAATCTCGGACCTGGGCGCCGGCAAGGGGCTGCGGAACATGCGCGCTGAGCTGGCCGAACGCGGCGTCGAGATCGAGGTTGCGGCGCCGCAGGCGGCCGAGCCTGAGACGCCGGCCATGATGGGCCGCCCCCCTGCATGGAAGCCCGACGCCGAGACCGACGAGCGGTTCCGTACCATGTGGCACGACGTGTCGCGGGACGGCGGATACATCCTCGATCAGGCGTGCCACGCCCAGGGCGAGGACCGGACGGACAAGAAAGCCCGCGAGCGCGTGCGGCAGCGCCTCCTGCGGCGGTACGGAAGCCGAACGAGCAACGGGGAGCCGAAGGGGTGATCCGCCTTCTGTGCCTCTGGTGCTGCTGCATTCGCGCGCACGTCGATGAAGGCCGCGGCATCGGCCGATGCCGGGCCTGCGGCTCGCTGAATATGGAGGGTTGAGGGATGCTGACCAAGATCGTCTACAGCGTTCACGAATACGCTTGCGAAGTGCACGGCTGTTCCGGCGATGTCGAGCGGGTGTGCGGGGTCCTCGATCAAGGTGATACGGACGCGGGCGTGCCGCCGGCGCAGGAGGGGCAGACCTTCCGCGCCTCCATGGAAACGTATGGCTGGGTCGCGTGTCGCCCTGATGCCGACGGCATGCTGCGCGTGCCGCAGGCGCCGCCCGGAGAGATCATCGGGGTGGCATGGAACGAGGGGATGGGCGTCGCGCCGGACTGCTTCGCGGGCACGCGCGAAGACGTGGAGGTGATCCTTAACGGCGAGGACGGCATCGGCGGCTGGCGCGGCGACGACGTCGAGTGGCTGGTGGTGCGGATCAGCGGCGCTGAAGGGCAGCTGACATTCACCCGCCAGCCGCTTCCGATGATCGAGTTTCAGTTCGACAAAACGAAGCCCTAGCGCGTCGTTCTTAGTACTCGGGTGATGCGGCCGGCGTCCAGCAGTGCCAGCACCGTAGGATCTTCCAGGGGCATGGGGCGCTCGCCCAAGACGTCTTCGAACATCATCAGCGTCTCAACCAGCCCTTGGATCCCGGGGTGATCCTGCATCTCCGTCGGCGACGGCGGGCCCTCAAGGATGCCGCCGGCGGCCAGGACGGGATGGGCGGACAAGCTGCGCGCCGAGAGCTCCACCAATCGGCCGACCATCTGCATGTAGCCGGCAGACATGGCGCTGCGGGCGCGCTCGCTGAGCGTGTCGTCGCAACCAAGCCGGGGTGTGTTCCAAGCTGCATCCATCACGGCGTCCCTTTCTCATGCTTAGCCAGTTCGATCGCTCGAGAGATGGACGCCTGCGCTTCCTCTAGATCCTGCAGTCGGTCTTTGTGCCCGCGTCGTCCGGCGGCCAGCAGCTTTTTGATCGCGTGTCCCGTGGCATGGCACGGCACGCCGAACGCAAGCAGGACGTCGTAGACGTCGATGGTCACGTCCGCCCCAGGCACTTCACGGTCGTACTTCGACGGCATGCTCATCTCTCTCCAGCTGCGGCGTCCGCCTCCGGCGGATTTTCGGCCAGTCCGATCAAGCCGCGGGCGAGTGCCAGGGCGCTGGCGGCGGCGTCGGTCACGTCGTCGGGGGAGACGCGGCCGGCGGCCATGGCGCCGGCGACGCGATCCAAGGCGTCTTCCCGGGCATCGTCGCCCTCCAGTCCCAGCCAGGACAGGATCTTCGCCGGGCACAGATCGCCCGTGACGATCGCGCGGGCGACGTGCGGTTCGGTCGTTTCGATGATCGTGGTCATCGCCATGGGTCAGGTCCCTTCGCTCAGCCGGAGGTGTTGCCGCGGCGGCCACGGGGGGCGATCGGTTCGGGGCGCCGCAGCGCTCCGATGGCGCGGTTGGCGGCGGCGCTGGAGGGGGGCACGTAGGTGCGGCTGAGCCGGGGATTGACGGCCGCGTCGTTGCCCAGCATGTCGGCCGTGTCGCGCATGTCGGCGCCGCCATCCCGCGCATGCGTGGAGGCGGAGCGGCGCAGATCGCGGAACATCAGGGTCGCGACCGAGGGCACGCGGGACGCCGCGCGGGCGCGCAGCCGCGTGAAGTTGGCGCGGAACCCGTCGGCCGTGAACGCCCTGCCCCCAAGCCCGCGGACGATCGCGCCATGCGGATTGCCGGCGTCGATCCGAGCCTGCACCGCCTCGGCGACGTCGTCGGCCACCTCCGCATGGAGGCGCAGCCAGTCTGAGCGTCCGGTCTTGGAGCGATGCAAGCCCCACGACAGCGAAAACGTTTCATCGCCCGCGGCGGGCCGCGCCGTCCCGTCCAGGCGCCAGTCCTCGATCATCGCGAAGTCCGAGGCGGCCGCCTGCAGTATGTCCGTCTGCCGCTGGCCGGTGACGAAGGCCATCTTGATCGCCAGCACCATGCCATGGTTGTCGGTGTTGCGGCCGGCGGCCAGCAGGGCATCGTATTCCTGCCAGTCCACCACGCGATCGCGCGGCGGCGGCGTCGTCATGCGCACGCCGTTCGCCGGATTGGCGTCGATCCATTCGCGCTGCACCGCGTAGCCGAGCAGGATCGACAGGTGGCGGATCAGCGCCTGGGCCATGCGCGGGCCGCGCTTTTCATAGGCCGTCTCCCAGTATTCGCGGACCACCCCGCGCCGGAAATAGGCCAGCGGCGTCGCGCCCCAGCGTTCCGCAAGGATCCGGAAGCCCTTGCGGTAGTCCCGCCGGGTCGCCTCGGCGAGCCCATCGCGCCAGTGCGGCGAGGCCTGATACGCGGCGATGGCGTCGTCCAGGGTGCGGCCGCGGGCGCCCGGCAGGTCGGGCGCGCGGCCGGCGATCCGATCCTCCACCAGGCGATTGAGCTGCTTGCCGCGCTTGATCGCCATGTGCGGCCGGTCGGCGTCCAGATCCACGGGCTTGAAGCCCAGCTTTGCGACGGCGCGCGTAGGTTCCCACCAGACGCGCCAGCGCTTGGCTTTCACCAGCCAGCGCTGGCGCACGCCGGGCGGGCGCTGATCGTCGCGCAGGGGGGGCTCCGAGCGCTTGGGCTTGCGCGTCATCCGCGCGCCGCCTGTTGGTGCATCCAGCCCTGCGCGGCGGTCACATGGGCCGCGACGTCGTCGTCAGGATCCGGGCCGAGCTGCACGAGGCGCACCCACGCCTCCACCTCATCGCGGCGCCAGCGCCGATGTTTCAGATCACGCGTGGGCGCCGGCCGAGGAAATCCGTCGTTCCGCATCATCTCGCCCAGGCGCTCGGCGAATTTGAAAGCGGACATGCCGAGCATGGCGCGGACTTCCTCCTGCCGCACGAAGATCGAGTTGGGCGATTGACCGCCGCGCGGGCGTCGCCACGCCGCGAGGCGCGCATCGAGCACAAGCTGCGCCTCGTCGGGGGGGAGGTCCTGAAACAGCGGCGGGCTCACGACCGCGCCCTCCAGCGGCCGCGCACCCAATGAAGCGCGCATCCCGTGGTGAAGCCGGACTTCCAAATCATGAGAGAGCCCACGGCGGCGCCCAGCTCCGGCGTCTTCACCGCGGTCAGCAGGGCGTCAAGCATGGCCGACCTGCGCGGGCGCCGTCGACGCCTCCTGCACCTCGGCCAAGGCGGCGAGCAGGCTGGAGACCTGGCCGCGGTCGCGGCGCAGGGCGCGGCGCTGGATCAACAGCTCGGTCAGCAGCAGCGGCAGGGCGAGCTGCAGCGTGAGCGTCTGCGGCGGCGTCAGGCCTGCGAAGCCAAGCTCGGGATTGTCGCGCGCCGCCTCGCAGATCGCGAGGACATGGCGCAGGGCGAGATCATCGCCTGCCGGCCGCAGGCGGTCGGCGAGGGGCGCAAGGGCATCTTGCATGGAAGCCTCCGCAGATGGCGGCCGCGAGGGCGCGGCCGGTCATTGCGGAAGCTAGCGTGAGAAAATCTCACTTACAAGCGCATACGTTAGTTTTTCTCACTCTCCCAGGGCGGCAAGCTCACGCGCTTGCTCGACGGCCGCAGCGCCTTGCGTCACATAGGACTGCTCCAAGATAACTAGTCGTTCGAGGCTCGCTGGCGTGCAATGGCAAACATTAATGTACCATTCGCACATGACTTGTCTCCCATATTCGTTTCGCATAGGGTCATACCCAGCCTCTTTAAGAAAGCTTCCAATCGCAAATGCCCGTCTATTTAGGCGTTTGTCGATCTTGAAAACTCGTCCTGTTCTCATATATGTAACGCGGACCGTGCCCCAAAAGTTTGTCTGAATGCGATACGTGTTGCCATGTTTTTCAACAGTCTGGTCAATAATCATTGCTCTCTCCAGCTGGCCACAACCACCCCACGCACGCTGACGCGATCATTGTCTATCAGTATTGGGCTGATGCAGCTTGGGTTAGTAGAAAGTGAAAACAGGTACGGTGGTTCGATGCGCCTGAATACAGTGCGGGCAATTCCAGCTTCCAGTTCGTAGATTTGTGCGATAACGTCCTGTCCGCTTTGCGCTATCTCAGGACGCCGCGCATCTACAACAATTGCGTCGCCTTTCCGGTATCCTCCTAAGATCATCTCGTCGCTATTCACCCGCCAAACGTCCACACCTGATTTGTAAAAACCAAATACGCGCCCAAGTACATCTTCTGCTTTCTCATCTTTCCAGCGGAAGGGCGTCGCATCCTCCGCAAGCTGATTTGATGACGCGATGCGAGCGTCGCCGCCCGACACCAGGCCGGCTTCGGCGAGCACATCGTCCAGGGGCAGCTTGAGAAGGTTGGCGAATACCGTCGCTTCCTGTGGGCGCATCGACCTGCGGCCAGAGTAGATGTGCGAGACGACCGTTCGGTCGCGCCCGATCGCGGCGGCAATGTCGTCATTGGTCAGGCCCAGCTGCTTCTGGCGCTGCTTGAAGAACGTGGAGTTCATGCGCCAGATGTGGGGGTTTGCCACCTAACACAGAAGTTAGAAAACCTCACTTTTCTCTTGACGCATGTGTTGGAGGACGCCACACAATATCTGCCATGACCGAGTGGCAAAAACCCACAGATATAGTGTTCACCCTAATGGGTGGTGCATCGGGCGTGGCTCGCATCTGTGGGCTGCATCGCACGGCGCCGTATTCATGGCTCAAACAGAGCGCGCGCGGCGGCGGGGGGTACGTTCCTGCCGGTGCGGCCCAGCGCGCGCTTCTCGATCACGCCGAGGCGCACGGCATTCCGCTGACCGCCGAGCATCTGATCCGCGGCTGCAGCGCGGCCGAGCTGAAAGCGCTGCAGGACGCCGTCCAGTCGCGTGTGGCGGCGGAGTGAGCCGTGGCGTCGCGCGCCCTCCCGTCCTCCCCCAGC
>JBCBYE010000035.1:0-14297 GCA_039816075.1 Pseudomonadota bacterium
AGAAGCTCTCGCAGATCGGCATCGAAGCGGACCTGCGCTACGAGGACGTGGCGACCTGGCTGAAGCGGCTCTACACCGATTACGACTATGAAATGTCGTCGAACTGGTTGTTCGGCCTGCCCGACCCGGTTCTGGGCGTGCACCGGCAGTACCACTCGGACCAGATCCGTCCGGGAACGGTGTTCGTGAACGGCACCAAGTGGTCCACGCCCGAAACCGACGCGCTGATGGACGCCGCCAAGGTGGAGACCGATCCTGCCAAGCGCGCCGAGATCTACGCGGAGTTCCAGCAGACCATCGTCGAGCAGGCGCCCATCGTCTTCATGCACGAGATGGAGTTCACCACGGTGCATGCCGCGAGCCTGAAGAACGCCGTCGTCGGACCGCTGGGCGTCTATCACAGCTTCGCCGACATGTATTTCGAGGAATGACGACGAACTCAGCCTCTTTCCCCGGGCCGGGTTCGGCCCGGGGAACCGGACGACGGGGGGATGCGCCATGAGCGGGCGCGTCTCCCTCATCCTGCGTCGCCTGCTGCAGTCGATCCCGATCCTGCTGGCGATCCTAGTGATCAACTTCCTGCTTCTGAAGCTGGCGCCCGGCGATGCAGCGGACGTGCTGGCGGGCGAGGCGGGCAGCGCGACGCCGGAATACATGGCGGAGCTGCGCGCGAAATTCGGGCTGGATCAGCCCCTGCCCGTGCAGCTGCTGCAGTACATCGGACGCGTGGCGATCGGGGATTTCGGATTTTCCTTCCGACACGAAATGCCGGTGATCGACCTGGTGCTCGGCCGGCTGGGCCCCACGCTGATCCTGATGGTGACCACCATCGTGCTGGCCGTGGGCGTCGGCGTGCTGCTGGGCCTGCTGGCCGCGACGGGACTCAACACCTGGCGCGACACCGCCATCTCGATCCTGGCGCTGGTCAGTTATGCGACGCCGCTGTTCTGGGTCGGGCTGATGTTCATCGTGGTGTTCTCGATCAATCTGGGCTGGTTCCCCTCCTCGGGGATGGAGACGGTCACCGCCTTTCATGAGGGGCTGACCTGGGCACGCGTCGTGGACGTGGCGCATCACCTGGTGCTGCCGGCGACGACGCTGAGCCTGTTCTATCTCGCGCTCTACACCCGCCTGATGCGAGCCTCGATGCTCGAACAGGCGAACATGGACTACGTGACCACCGCCCGCGCCAAGGGCGTCAGCGAGCGGCGCATCACCTTCCGCCATGTGCTGCGCAACGCGCTGCTGCCGGTGGTCACCATGGCCGGCGTACAGGTTTCCAGCCTCATCGGAGGTTCGGTGGTGGTGGAGACGGTGTTCGGCTGGCCGGGCCTCGGGCAGCTGGCCTTCGAGTCGCTCTTCGCCCGCGATCTGAACCTGCTGATGGGGATCTTCCTGGTCTCGGCCGTGCTGGTGCTGGTGGTGAACCTGATCGTGGACATCCTCTACACGCTGCTCGACCCCAGGATCGACATGCAATGACCGATGCGCTGAGCTCCTCGCCCGCCTTCGACGACGCGCCTCCGGGTCGGATCGAACGGCTGCGCGGCTTCTGGCGGCTGTTCAGGCGCAACCGCTCGGCGGTGTTCGGGCTGGCGATCCTGGCGCTGGTGGTGGCCATGGCCGCGGCGGCGCCGCTGATCTACCCGGACGATCCGTTTTCGCTCGCCGGGCGGCCGATGTCGCCGCCGGGAAGCGATTGGCTGATGGGCACGGACACGCTGGGCCGCGATATCCTGGCGGGCATCGTGCACGGCGCGCGCACGTCGCTGCTGATCGGGCTGGTGGCGACGATCGTGGCGGTGATCTTCGGCACCTTCATGGGTGCGCTCGCCGGTTATTATGGCGGCTGGATGGACGAGATCCTGATGCGCCTGACGGAGGTCTTTCAGACCATCCCGTCCTTCGTCTTCGCGATCTTGCTGGTGGCGATCATGTCGCCCTCGATCCAGTCGATCATCATCGCCATCGCGGTGGTGTCCTGGCCGCCCCTGGCGCGGCTGGTGCGGGGCGAGGTGCTGGGCCTGCGCAACCGGGAATTCGTGCAAGCCAACATCCTGATGGGCATGCCGGACTGGAAGATCATCGTCGTGCAGATCCTGCCGAACTGCCTCTCGCCGATCATCGTCGCCGGCTCCCTGCTGGTGGCGACCGCGATCCTGATCGAATCCGCGCTGTCGTTCCTGGGGCTCGGCGATCCCAACGTGATGAGCTGGGGTTTTCAGGTGGGCGCCGGCCGGTCGGTTCTGCGGCGGGCCTGGTGGATCTGCACCTTCCCGGGCATCGCGATCCTGCTGACGGTGCTGGCGATCAACCTCGTGGGCGAGGGTTTGAACGACGCCCTCAACCCCCGTCTGCGCGAGCGTTCGGGATGAGCGCGCTCGTCGACTTCCAGGGCTTGCACGTCACTCTGCCGGAGGGAGCCGACCGGCCCTACGCGGTCCAAGACCTCTCGATGACCATCGCGCCGGGGGAGATCGTCTGCGTCGTGGGCGAATCCGGCAGCGGCAAGTCGATCACGGCCCGCGCGCTGATGGGCCTTCTGCCTGAACCCAAGGTTCGCGCCTCCGCCGGCCGCATCCTTTTCGAAGGGCAGGACCTGCTGACCCTCCCCAAACCCGCCCGCCGCGCGCTCGCGGGCGAGAAGCTCTCGATGATCTTTCAAGAGCCGATGACCGCCCTGAACCCGCTGATGACCGTCGGCCGGCAGATCGAGGAGGTGCTGATCGTCCACACCGACCTCGGCGCGGCGGAGCGGCGGGACCGGGTGCTGGCCCTGCTGGACGAGGTCAAGCTGCCGGACCCGCCCGCCATCATCGGCGCGTTCCCGCATGAGCTCTCGGGCGGTCAGCGCCAGCGCGCCATGATCGCCATGGCCCTGATCCTCGACCCCAAGGTGCTGGTTGCGGACGAGCCCACCACGGCGCTCGACGTCACCACCCAGGCCCAGATCCTCCAGTTGATCCGGGAGCTTCAGGACCGGCACGAGACCGGCGTGATGTTCATCACCCATGATTTCGGCGTGGTGGCGGAGATCGCCCACAAGATCGTCGTCATGCAGCACGGCCGCACGGTGGAGGCCGGCCCCGCCGACGACATCCTTTCGCGCCCGCAGGAGCCCTACACCCGCGCCCTGATCCGCGCGATCCCCAGCCTGATCCCGCGGGCGCGCCGCGCCTCGGGCGGGCGGGAGGCGCTGCGCGTCGAAGGGCTTGAAAAAACCTATCGGTCGAAGGGGCTGTTCGGGAAGGGGCGGACGGTGTCGGCCGCGCAGGACGTGGCGTTTCGGCTGGACCGCGGCCAGACCGTCGGCGTGGTGGGCGAGAGCGGCAGCGGCAAGTCCACCGTCGCCAAGATGCTGGTGCGGCTGCTGCAGCCCGATGCGGGGTCCATCGACCTCGACGGCATCGACCTGGCGCCGCTGTCGCGCCGCCAGCTCGCGGTGCATCGCAACAAGATCCAGATGGTGTTCCAGGACCCCTATGCGTCGCTGAACCCGCGCCGCAAGGTCGGGGACATCATCGCCGAAGGGCCGATCACCATCGGCAAGGACGCGGCGACGGCGCGGGCGCGCACGATGGAGCTGCTGGGCCTCGTCGGCCTCAAGCCCGAGGCGGCGGAGCGGTTTCCGCACGAATTCTCCGGCGGGCAGCGCCAGCGCATCGGCATCGCCCGGGCGCTGGCCATGGACCCGGAGGTGCTGGTGGCGGACGAGCCGGTGTCGGCCCTCGACGTGTCGGTGCAGGCGCAGGTGTTGGAGCTGCTGACGGAGATCCGGGATCGGCTCGACCTGTCGGTGGTCTTCATCACCCATGACCTTCGCGTCGCCGCGCAGGTCTGCGACAGCATCGCGGTGATGTCCAAGGGCCGGATCGTGGAGGCCGGAGACCTGGCCGAGGTCTATGCCGACCCCAAGCATGAATACACGCGCTCGCTGCTGGCCTCGATCCCCGGCCGCGACTGGGTGATCCCGGACCTTGGCGAGGCGCCGGTCGCGGCGGCCGGAGAATGATCGCGGAAGGCTGGGTCGACCTGCTCGCCCGTCAGGGCGTGCCCGATCCCGACGTCGCCGCAGCGAGCGAGGCGGCCGCCGCCATCGCCGCGGAGATCGCCGCGTTGCCCTCCGACCCCGCCGCTCCAATGGATGCGGCCGGCTTCCCTTCTCTGATGGCCCGTGCGGCGGCCGAGGCGCCGTCGACGCCTGCGGCGTACCCGTCCTCGCCGCCCGAGGGGATCGAAGCCGTCGCGGGCCGCTTGCGCGCCGGCGAAATCAGCGCGGCGGAGCTGGCCGAGGCCGCGCTTGTCCGGCTCGAGGCCGCAGACCTCGCGCTCAACGCCGTCGCGCGGTTGGAGCCGGAGGCCGCGCTCGCCCAGGCGCGGGAGGCCGATGTCCGCCTCGCCGCCGCCCGGGCCTCGGGCGAGACGCCGCCGCCTCTGTTGGGCATCCCCCTCGCCCACAAAGACCTTTATGCGCGCGCGGGTTGGACGATGGAGGCTGGCAGCCGGATCCTTGCCGGTCATCGCGCCTCTCGCACGGCGACGTCCATCGCGGCGCTGGATCGGGCGGGGGCCGTCGATCTGGGGCGCCTGAACACGGTGGAGTTCGCGCTCGGGCCCGATGGGAACAATGTCCATACCGGCGCCGTGCTGAACCCTTGGGACCCTGCGCGGCTGCCCGGCGGCTCCTCTTCGGGTTCCGGCGCGGCGGTGGCCGCGGGGGCCGTGGCGGCGGCGCTCGGCTCGGATACCGGGGGCTCGATCCGTCTGCCCGCGGCGGCCTGCGGAATCGTCGGCGTCAAGCCCACCGCCGGCCTGATCGGACGCGGCGGCGTCTGGCCCCTGTCGGGCGCGCTCGACACCGTCGGTCCGCTCGCCGCCGGCGTGCGCGACGCGGCCCTGCTGGTGCAGGCCATGATCGGACATGATCCGCAGGACCCGCAATCCGTCGCGCGCGCGCCCACGGACCTGATGGCCGGGATCGAGGACGGCCTCGCCGGCCTTCGCGTCGGCGTCGTCCGCGCGCTGTTCTTCGACGACCTCCCGACGGACATCGCCAAAACCGTAGAGGCCGCGCTTGCGCTGATGGAGGCGGAAGGCGCCGCCCTCGCCGACGCGGCCCTTCCGGGCATCGAGACCGCCAACATGCTCACGGTCGCCCTCATCAATGCCGAGGCTGCGGCCCAGCATCGCGCCTGGTTGGCCGACCGTCCGACGGATTACGGGCCGGAGACGTTGGGCCGGCTCCTATCCGGTCTGTTCCTGCCCGCCTCCGCCGCGCTCGCCGCCCTCGACGGGCGCGCGCCGATGCTGCAGGCCGCCCTCGACGGCCCGTTCCGCGAGGTCGACGTCTTCGCCACCCCGGTGCTCCCGTGCGACCCGCCGCGCATCGAAGGCGACGATGCGGAGACCTACCGAACCCGGGTGCGCGCCTTCGGCCGTTGCACGCGGCCTTTCAACTATCTCGGCCTGCCCTCGGTCGTGCTGCCCTGCGGCCTTTCCGACGCCGGCATGCCCGTCTCCCTGCAGCTCGTCGGCCGTCCGTTCGAGGAGGCGCTCGTCCTGCGGGCCGCCCGCGGGTTCGAGCGCGCCCGCGCCTTCGCTCAGGAGCATCGCCCCGCCGTCACGGTCTGAGCGTCGCTCAGACCTCGGGCATGGCGAAAGGCTCGGGGTCGAGGAACCGCCGCACCACGTTCTCCAGCATCGTCGAGATGTCGTTCTCGAAGCCGAAGGCCGGCAGGCTGCCGCAGAAGGTGATCGAGCCGGTGGCGAACACCGCGCCGCCCGTCGGCGTTTCGAAAAAGACGAGTTCGGCGCGGATCAGGTCGGCCGCAGGCTCGCCCGGCAGGGTCTTCAGGTGCGTCAGCTGCTCCTCGTGCACCAGCACGAAGGTCTCCGAATGCCCCTCGGACCGCGCGAGAACCAGCGCATGCTCGGGCGTGCCGAGCCTGACGTCGGCGCGGTCCAGCTCGAACCCGGCCGCGCCGCCGCCCGAAAGACCGAAATCCCCGATCGTCTCGCCGGCGACGCCTTCGAACGCCCACGCGACCCGCGGGTCGCGGGCGGCCGCGGTCAGGCGGTAGCGCGATCCCTCGAACTGCCCCTGCGCCGAAAACCCGACCCCTGCCAGCGCCTGCGGCGGCCTGTCCTGCCGGCGCCAGAGGCCGCCATAGGCGCCGTCGAAGGCGTTGTAATACTCGCCCGGCTCCGACGCCCAGGCACGGATGCCGCCTTCGCCGCGCCGGATCTCCACCACCTCCGGCGCCTCCGGATGCCGCGCCACGCGCCAGTAAAAGCCGTTGCCGCCCATGTAGCAGAACCGCCCGCCGACATTGCGGTAGGCCAGCAGCGCATCCAGCGTCTCGCCGGTGTGATACTCGGGGTGAGAGCAGGTGAGGACCGTGCGATAGGGCGCCAGCAGCGCCTCGCCCTCCTCGTCCAGCTCATGATCGGTGACCACGTCGTAGGCGATCCCCTTCGCCTCCAGCCAGGCGATCAGGTGCATGTCGGCCGAGAAATGGCGCATGCCGGAGCCCTTGCGGTCCAGGTTGTTCATGAACCCGGGGCGCATGTTGAGCATCGGCCGGTGGGGCGAGGCATGGCAGATGCCGGAGCCGTCGGAATGCACGTTGTAGGTGGAGAAGCCGTATTCGGGATGGTCGCCGGGATAGATCGGCTCCATCCCCAGTTCGCTGGCGCGCGCGGGATAGGACTCGTTGTAGTCGGGCCGCTCGAAATTGGCGTAGACCACGTAGGTCAGCGTCGACATCAGAACGCACAGATCCGCGGTCTGACGGCCTTTGGGCGGCGGCACGAAGAAGGGGATCGTGTCGACATGCGCGCCGCGGGTCAGGCGGACGCCGTAGACGCCCGAGCGCAGATCGCCGGGCAGGTCCAGGGAAAAATCCGTGTCCCAGCCGCAGTCGGTCAGGTCGGTGTCGTGGAAGTGGATGGCGGCGTACTGGTCGGGCGCATGGCGCCAGCAGGTCTCGCGCCCCGTCCAGGCGGCGCCGCGCATGGCGCGGGCGGGCATGTTGACCGTGCGCCCGTGCAGGCCGTGCGGGCCGATGTCTGTCAGGGTCGTGCCGCTGATGTCCCGGGCGAAATCCCACACGGCGAAGACGTCTCCGCCTGCGTGGATCTCCGGCCGCTCGATCTTTCCGTTGAACCGACCGGTCATGCGCCCGTCGCCGTCGCGGCCCAACGCCGCGACATGCCAGGCCGACGCAGGGACGACGGGCGCCGGCGCCCGTTGCAGGCTCGCCTCCGCCGGGCTGGCGGCGCCGAAAGGCGGATGCACCTCCTCCTGACCTGCGTTCAGCATGCCGGTCGTCGGGTCGTAGCGCAGCCAGATCCGGTGCCACCGACGCAGGGCGAGCGGCGGCCCCGCGTGCAGAACCGCCTCGTCCCCCGGCCCGAAACCCAGCCGTGCGGCCGGCATCCCATCGTCGTCGAGACACAGCGCCAACCCTTGGGCCCTTGCAGGATCGAAGAGCGAGATCACGGCCTGCGTCCCGCGCCCGAAAAGGGTGGGCCAAACCAGCGCGGAGAGTTCGACCGGCCCCTCCGGCAGCGCCGCCGCCGGCAGCACGCCCCACGATCCTAGATCATGCGTCCTGCGCCGGCCCCCGAACGTCTCGCAAAAGACATCCCCCAGATCCTCCTCGATGCGGCCCGGCCCATCGGGGTTCGGGTCGGCGGAGACGATGCGCACGAGCCTCGCCTCGCAGGGACCCTCGTCCGCGCAGGAGACCTTGACGTCCAGCGTCTCGCCCGGCCGGGCGCTCAGTCGGTCCAGATATCCGGTCAGCGGCAGCATGGCGACGGCCCTCTCTCGTTCCTCGGCCGGCCCGTCGGACCGCCTCCGCCAAGCCTAGACGCACCCGCCTCCATCGGTCGAGCATCGGCGCTTCGCCGGAGTTTCGCTCGGGGTCCCGGGGCGCGCGTCGCGGACCGAGGAGGGGCGCAAGAGGCCCGGAAACCGCTTCAGGTTTTCCGCTCTCCATGAGACGGCCGTGCCAACTGCACATCCGTCGTCGTTCAGGCGAGGCTTGGCGAGCTGGCCATCAGCGCGGCCGCGCGAGTTCCATCGAGCGGTCGCCTCGGTCTCGCCGGCGCCGCCGCAAGGGCGCAGCCGGCGACCACGGAAACTTCGCGGGGGTCCGTAAACCGGCGTAGTCGCCAAGCCTCAAGCCTCAAGCCTCAAGGCTCGGCCGCCGACGGCCTGAGGTCTTTCGCTTCTGCATCCGGCACGCTTCCTACCGGGAGCGACCGTTCAATCGATGACGTTTCAATGCCGCAGCTGGCGTCACGGCATCGGGCGGCGGCCTCGCCCGCCGCCTCTTAGCGATCTTTCTCGCCCCGCGGGCATCGGGCCAGCCGGACGGATCCGCGTCCAGTTCTTGGAACACCGCGCGGTCGAACGCCGGTTTCTCCAGCCCCGTGGCGCGGTGCTGGCGGACGCCGATGATCTTCACTGCCGTAGGGAAAAGCATCTTCGGCGCCGGCGGGTTCTCGACGGTCGGGATGCCGATCACCGCCGGCGGATCTTCAGTCATGAAGGCCAGCGCGGTCTCGCCCAAGTGGTCGTCGCAGATGTTCGACGAACCGGCGAAGAGCGGTGGGCCGGCGTCAGGGCGCGCTGCGCCCTCGGCCCCAAATGCTCGACCTTGCTTTGCGTGGTCAGGGCTGCGCCGTCGACGCCCGCACGCCGGCGCTGCTGGCGGTTGAGGTCCGGGAAACCGGAGGATCGGGCGCGGCCCGGTGGTCCCCCAAAGCCGCCGCCGGGACCTGCGACGCGCGGATGCTGCGCTGCAACGCTCTTTCCGCGCCGCAAAATACGGTTAATGATCAAACTGCGAACGATCAGTCCCGACACGGAGAACCCGACATGCGCGCATCCGCCCTTCTCGCCGGCGTCGCCGCCGCCGCCCTCGCGACCGCTGCGACGGCGCAGGACAAGACGCTGACGATCTCGGTCTATTCCTTCAGTCAGGACGAGTTCAAAGAGCTGGTCTACGACCCGTTCGAGGAGATCTGCGGCTGCGAGATCGTGGTGGAGACCGGAAATTCGGTCGAGCGGCTGGCCAAGATCGAGGCCAACCGGGACGACCCGGTCATCGACATGGCGGTGCTTTCGACCCATGACGCGCTGGGCGCGGCGCGCAAGGGGCTGCTTCAGCCCATCGACATCGCCCAGGTGCCGAACCACGCCAAGCTCTACGACATCGCCAAGGACCCGCTCGGGGACAATCTGGGCATCGGCTACACGTTCTACGCCACGTCCATCGTCTACCGCACCGATAAGGTGACGATCGAAAGCTGGGCCGATCTGCTGAGCCCGGAGCTGGCAGGCAACGTGGCGCTTCCGGACGTGACCACCAACCAGGGGCCGCCGACGCTGCACATGCTGGGCAAGGCCATGGGCGACACGGACCAGAGCCTCGCCGCGCCCATCGCCAAGGTGGGCGAGCATGCCGATGACATCGTCACGTTCTACGTCCGCTCCTCCCAGCTCGCGCAGCTGATGCAGCAGGAGGAGATCTGGGCCGCGCCCGTCGGCCGCTTCGCCTGGGGCCGCTTCAAGGACAACGGCCTTCCCATGGCCTGGGCCACTCCGAAGGAGGGGCAGACCGGCGGCATGAACGTCATGGTCATGACCGCGAACAACGGCAACGAAGAGCTGGCGCTGCAGTTCATGGATTACTGGCTGAGCACCGAGGTGCAGACCACGCTGGCCGAGGCCTTGATCGACAGCCCCGCCAACGCGGAGGTCGTCGTCTCGGACGAGGTCGCCGCCAATCTGACCTATGGCGCCGACACCGTGGCGACCCTCGACCTTCTGCCGCCGGACGTGATCCTCGATCGTCGCGAGGCGTGGCTGGATGCCTGGAACGCCGAAGTCCTGAACTGATCGGCGCCTGAGCGGGGGCCGACGGCCTTGTTCGAAAACCGGGCCGTCGGCCTTGCCCTGACTTTGCCCGCGGCGGTCTTCGCCTCGGCGCTGTTCCTGCTGCCGGTCGGAATTCTGCTGTCCGAGGCGTTCCGCGTCGGAGGGGAGTGGTCGCTGCAGGGCTACATCGACTTCTTCTCGTCCGAGCGGAACCGCACGGTGTTCCTGCGCACCCTGCGCCTCGGGGCGCTTGTGACGCTGGTTTCGGCGGTGGTCAGTTATGCGGCGGCCTTCGCCATCGTCGGTCTGCCGACGACCACGCGGGGACGCGTGTTCGGGCTGGTGATCCTACCCTTGATGATCTCGCCGGTGGCCCGCACCTATGCGTGGCTGGTGATCCTGGGGCGCACCGGGTTCGTCAATCAGGCGCTGACCGGAATCGGGCTCAGCGACGAGCCGATCCGGTTCCTGTTCACGGAAACGGCGGTCTTCATCGGGTTGCTGCAGCTTTTCATGCCGCTGATGATCATCTCTCTCGTCTCGGCGATGGAGAACATGCCCAAGGACGCCGTGCCCGCCGCCCGGGTCCTGGGCGCGAACTGGGTCCAGGTGTTCTGGCGCGTGGTCCTGCCCCTGACGCGCGAGGGGTTGGTGATCGGCGGCACGCTGGTCTTCACCGGGTCGTTGACCGCCTACATCACCCCGGCGATCCTGGGCGGGGCCAAGGTGCTGATGCTGGAGACGCTGCTGTATCAGCGGGTGACCGTGGCGAACGATTTCGTCTCGGCCTCCGTCATCGCGATGATCCTCATCGTGATGAGCTTCTCCGCCAACATCCTGCTCAAGCGCATGGCGACGGCGCGGAAGTCGAGGGCGGCGGCATGACCAACCGCATCGCCGCCTGGGCGATCCTGGCCGTGACGCTGCTGTTCCTGATCGGGCCGTTCTTCATCATCATCGCTGCGGCGCTGTCGGCGGGCAACAGCCTCGCCTTTCCGCCGCAGGGCCTGTCGCTGAAATGGGTGATCAAGGTCTTCGAGGTCGAGAGCTTTCGCGAAAGCTTCGCCGTCTCGATGTTCCTTGCGATCTTCGGCACCCTGGCGGCGCTGGGCCTGGGCGTGCCGGCGGCCTACGGGCTGACCCGCTACAAGGTGCCGGGCGGCGAAACGGTGCGCCTGATCCTGTCCTCGCCCATCATCGTGCCGGGCATCATCGTGGGTCTGGCGCTGCTGCGCTACCTGGTGATCCCGACCGGCGTGCCCATCATGGCGGCGCTGTTCTTCGCCCACGCGGCCCTGGTGCTGCCCTATGCCGTGCGCGTCGTCTCGGCTTCGATGGAAAACCTGCGCACCGATATCGAGGAGGCGGCCATGCTCCTCGGGTGCTCCCGCGCCGGGGCGTTCGGGAAAGTGGTGCTGCCGAACATCCGCGGCGGGGTGCTGGCGGCCTTCATCCTGGGTTTCGTCACCAGCTTCAATCAGGTGCCGGTGAGCCTGTTCCTCAGCGGCCCGGGCGTGCGGACGCTGCCCATCGACATGATCGCCTACATGGAGATCAACTACGACCCGTCGGTCGCCGCGTTGTCGGCGCTGCTGGCCTTCATGTCCGTCGCCATCGTCTTCGCGGCGGAGCGGTTCCTGGGGTTCTCCCGCTATGTCTGACCACGTTTCGTTGGAGAAGCTGACGCTTGCCTATGGCCGAGCGGTGGCGGTGGAGGCGTTGGACCTCGGCATTCGCCAGGGGGAGCTCATCGCGCTGCTGGGCCCCTCCGGCTGCGGCAAGACCACGACCATGCGCGCCATCGCCGGGCTGCTGACCCCGGCCTCCGGGACCATCCGCATCGGGGGGCGCGACGTCACGCGTCTGCCCCCGTCCAAACGGCAGGTCGGGCTGGTGTTTCAGTCCTACGCCCTTTTCCCGCATCTGACGGTGTACGAGAACGTCGCCTTCGGTCTGCGGCTGCGCGGCGACCGGGACCTGGACCGGCGGGTTCGGGCCGGGCTCGCCACGGTCGGCCTGTCGGATTTCGCCGGCCGCGCGCCCGCCGCGCTTTCGGGCGGGCAGCAGCAGCGCGTGGCTCTTGCCCGGTCGCTGGTGATGGAGCCGCAGGTTCTGCTGCTGGACGAGCCGCTGTCGAACCTCGACGCCCGCCTGCGGCTGGAGATGCGGCTGGAGCTGCAGCGCGTGCAGAGGGAGACGGGCGTGACCATGGTCTTCGTCACCCATGACCAGTCCGAGGCCCTGGCGCTGGCCGACCGCATCGTGGTCATGCGAAACGGTCGGATCGAACAGCTCGGCACGCCGGAGGAGATCTACACCGCGCCCGTTTCCGGCTTCGTCGCGGATTTCGTGGGGTTCGAGACCATCTTGCCGGTGCCCGACGGCGGGGCGCTGGCCTGGCGGCCGGGCGCGGTTCGGTTGGGCGAAGGGCCCCGGCGCGGCGTGATCCGCGGCGCCTCCTTCGCCGGGGAGCGGCGCGAATACGTCATCGATACGGACGAGGGCGTGGTGAAGGCGGACGTGCCCGCGTCCGCGCCCGCCTTGACCGCCGGGACGGAGATCGCCTTCGACCTGCCGCGCGAAACGGCGGTGCGGCTCGAGCGACTGGACTGATGGGGATCTGGGTCGACACGGACATGAGCGGGGACGACGTCTTCGCCCTGCATCTGCTTGTGCGCCACGCGCAGGTGGACGGCATCTCGCTGGGCTTCGGCGTGGTTCCGCTGCCTCAGGTGCGCGCCAACGCCGCCGGCGCCTGCGCCGCCTTCGGATGGAGCGCGCCGCTTCACGCCGGCGCGGACCGCGCCGTGCTGGGCGGGCTGGAAACGGCGGAACGCATTCTCGGCCCCACCGGCATCCGCAGCCGCGGCGGGATGTTGCCCGCCGCCGAGGATCGCGCGAGGTCCGACGCGCTCCGCGCCCTCGCGGCCTGGCTGGAGGGACGCGAGGCGGCCGAAATCCTGGCCCTCGGACCGTTGACCAACCTCGCCGTTCTGGCGCTGGCGCGGCCCGACCTGCTGCCGCGCATCGCCCGCATCACCTGGATGGGCGGGGGCGTCACCTCCGGCAATCATACCGCGTCGGCCGAATTCAACGCCTTCGCCGACCCCGAGGCGCTGGCGATCGTGCTCTCGCGCGGCGCGCCGATCCGCATGATCGACCTCGACGCCTGCCGCCGCGTGCAGATCGACGAGACGGACGTCGCAGCGCTCGGCCCCGGCCTGCTCGCCGATCTGCTGGGCGGCTACCTGGACATCGCGTTGGAGCGGGGGCGCCCCTCGATGGCCCTTTACGATCCCGTCGCCGCGGCGGCGCATCTGCGGCCGGACCTGTTCCGCTTTCGCTCCGTTCGGCTGGACGCGGAGCTGGGCGGCCTGCATGCCCGCGGCCGCACCATCGTCGAAACCCGCCACGCCGAGACGCACAACGCCGAGATCGCCGAGGATCTCGACGCCGAGGCGGTCAAGCGCCTGTGCCTGTCCGCCCTGCGGCCGTCGCCATGACCGAGCCGCAGGACCTGAACGACGCCGACCTGCGGTCCTGCGCCGTCGCCGCCGCCCGCGGCGACGCGCCCTTCGACGTTCTGATCGCCGGCGGCGCCGTGGCGGACGTTGCGATGGGCGAGGTCCGCCCGGCGGATGTCGGCCTCGTCGGTCCGCTCATCGCCTCGGTGCATGCGCGCGGCGCCCGCACCGACGCGGCGCAGAGGCTGGACGCCGCCGGGCTGGTCGTCGCGCCCGGGTTGATCGACGCCCATATGCACGTGGAAAGCTCCATGGTCACGCCCGCGGTCTACGCCGCCGCCGCGCTGCCGCGGGGGGTTACGACCTGCGTCTGGGACCCGCACGAATTCGGAAACGTCGCCGGCCTCGCGGGCGTCGACTACGCGCTGGCCGCCGCCGAGGCGACGGATCTGCGCTTTGCGGTGCTGGCGCCGTCCTGCGTGCCCTCCGCCCCCGGCTACGAGACGGCGGGCGCGGATTTCGATGCCGCGACGGTGTCCGCGCTGATGGCCCGGCCCGAGATCGCCGGCCTGGCCGAGGTGATGGACATGGCCGGCGTGGTGGGCCGCCGGCCCCGGATGTCGGCGATCGTCCAGTCGGCGCTCGCCGCGGGAAAGCCCGCCATGGGCCATGCAAGGGGCCTGACCGGCGCGGCGCTTCAGGCCTATGCGGCCGCCGGCGTCGCCTCGGATCATGAACTGACCTCCGCCGACGATCTTCTGGAAAAGCTGCGCGCGGGCCTTTGGATCGAGCTGCGCGGGTCCCACCCCTACCTGCTGCCGGATTTCGCTCAGGCGCTCGCGGCGCTTCCGGGCCTGCCGCCGACGCTGACGCTGTGCTCCGACGACGTCTTCCCCGACGATCTGCTCGCTACTGGCGGCGTCGATCAGACGCTGCGACTGCTG